>CALHRQ010000258.1 GCA_938038175.1 uncultured Granulosicoccaceae bacterium
CCTGTACAAATACGAAATACTGGCCAGCGATGGAACCAAGCTACCACTAAAGCATGATCCGTTTGCTCCCTTCTTTGAACAAGCGCCAGGCAATGCCTCCATCGTTTACAAGAGCGAATTTATCTGGAGCGATCAAGCTTACCAGCAAACTCGAGCGCTGCAAGACCCGCAAAAAATGGCCATGTCTATTTATGAAATACACCCTGGCTCGTGGCAGCGAAAAGAAGATGGACAACCACTGAGCTACCTTGAACTTGCAGACAAGCTGATACCGTATTTACGCGATAACGGTTTTACACATGTCGAATTTTTACCGATCACAGAGCACCCGTTTAACGGGTCCTGGGGCTATCAGCCTGTCGGTCTTTTCGCACCCACTTCACGCTTTGGCAAGCCAGATGATCTGCGCTATTTCGTTGATCGCTGCCATGCCGAAAACATTGGTGTGATCATGGATTGGGTTCCAGCACATTTCCCGACCGACGAACACGGTCTTGGACAGTTCGACGGCACGCACCTTTACGAACATGCCGATCCACGACAGGGGTTTCATCAGGATTGGAACACGCTCATCTACAACTATGGACGTCGTGAGGTAGCTAACTACCTCTACAGCAATGCGGTTTACTGGATAAAAGAATTTCATCTGGATGGGCTCAGAGTCGATGCTGTTGCATCCATGCTATATCTGGATTACTCACGCAAAGACGGAGAATGGGTACCAAACGAACACGGTGGCAGAGAGAATCTTGAGGCCATCGACTTTCTGCAGAAAATGAACACACTGGTGCATGCCGAAGGCGGGTTCACACTTGCCGAAGAATCAACTTCGTTTGAAGGTGTGAGCAAACCGGTTTACGAAGGCGGCCTTGGATTCACCTTCAAATGGAATATGGGCTGGATGCACGATACGCTGGATTATCTCAGTAAAGATTCTGCTTATCGAAAGTATCATCACAACAATTTGACGTTTGGGTTGATATACGCCTTCAGTGAAAACTTCTTGCTGCCCTTTTCTCACGATGAAGTTGTCCATGGCAAGGGTTCCATGCTCAACAAAATGCCTGGAGATGATTGGCAACAATTCGCTAACTTAAGAAGTTGTTTCGCCTATCAATTTTGTTACCCAGGCAAAAAGCTGATGTTTATGGGCAGTGAGTTTGCACAGCGTTCAGAATGGGCGCACGACGAATCGCTTGACTGGCATCTGCTTGAACACCCACTTCACGCGCAGACTCAGCAGCTAGTGCGAGATTTAAATGCCCTGTATCGCACACAGCCCGCCCTATATCAGCAAGACTGTCAGCCCGAAGGATTTGAATGGATCGATTGCGATGATGCAGATCAGAGTGTGATCAGTTTTTATCGACATGCGGCTGACAGCAGCAACAGTATTGTCACTATCTGTAATTTCACACCGGTTGTGCGTCATAATTATCGCGTTGGAGTACACGTGCCGGGTGAATACCGTGAGCTACTCAATACAGATGCCCACCACTACGGTGGCAGCGGACAGGGTAATCAAGGTTTAGTTGTTAGCGAACAAATTGAATACCATTCTCAGCAACAATCCCTAAACGTTACCCTGCCACCTTTGTCAGTATTGGTTTTACAGCTTAATTCGTGAAATGGCCTGTTTGCTGGTGGTCATACTTTTACTCTGGTTAATAAATGACCATATGGCCAAAACTTGCACAACAAAGAGGCTAGCGACGACGCGCTAAAAATGTGTTGCAGATGTCAGATTAAGCGAATAACGAAAAACGTTTTTACAATCTGCAACAAGCAGTAGACAAATAAAGACGCATCAACGGTGAGCGTCAATAGATTACCGCAACTCACAGGCCTCGTGATGGCACACGAACCTTGCTACAATTCGCACGTTACATCGTTATCTAATTTTTCGAATTCTATGAAAGCTCTTCTTGCGGTCTTGGTGTTGGCAATTGCGGCAGGTGTGGGGTATTGGAAAACCCAGTTCCCTAATGCCACACTCGATGATATCCGTTTAGGTGCGGAAAATAATGTTGCTCGCTTGCAAAACGGTTTTCAGGCAGCACGAAGGAGTTTTAGCAATGCACCGCCGAAAGAATCTCTTACCGCTCGGTTAGATGCGATACAAGCAGATCTGGATGAGACTAAAAAATCGGCCAACCCGACTGTTGTTAACGAGCGTCTCACCGATATAGAAAAGCGCTTAAGCACACAGAGCGGTAATCTTGATCGTATCAATGACATCAATATTGAACGGCTGGGCGATATAGAATCACGCCTGAGTAAGCAAGACAGTAATATCAGTGAAGTTCAGACCGGACTGAATTCAACCCAGAGCGAACTCAACACGGCCCTGGATGATATCGTATCCATTAGCAACGAAGACAAGCCGACACTGACGCAAGTGAGTGCGCTAGAAGAGCAGATGGCTTTGCTTGGTCAGCGAATTGACGAACAGACAGAAAAGTTCAACGCAGTTGGCATCAGTGAAAAACTGGATCAACTGAAAACACAAATGATTGCGCTGGAAACGACCAATCGAGACAATGCAGATACGCAAAATATCAACGTTAACCGTCTCGAAGAAAAAATTCAGTCATTTGAAGCGCGCATTAATACCTTGTCTGTTGACACCAGTAACGGTCTGGCAAATGCTGCCGCAACCGTAAACGCGCAAATCGACCAGCGGCTTGCCTTACTCGAAAATAAACTCGATACGACAACATCAGATTCTAAGCGCATCACAGCATTGACCGAACAGTTATCCGTATCACGTGAAAAGGTCAGAGAGCTGGAATCACAATATTCCGATACAAGCTCCCAGCTAGCTCGGGTAAACGAATCTATTGACGAACTTAAAACACGCAACGAATCCAGCGTGATTGATGATCTGCAGAAAGACATGCGCGAACAGCTGGCAAACCTGCAGGCGCAGATTGATACGCGCAGCAGTGATACCAATGTCAAAGCACTTGATCAGCAGATTCAAACCACACGTGACCGGATCCAGCAGCTCGAACAGCGTATAACAGAATTACCCGCCATTTCCAATGAAGCCAGTGACGCAGTAGCTGCGCAAAGTGCACTTCAGGCGCAAATCGCGGCACTTGAACAAAGAGTGTCGGCGTTTGATACCGCGCCCGATCCGCAATTAATTAATTCAATTAGTGAAGTGCAGCAGCGAGTCAGTGCCCTTGCCGCTAAATCTTTTGTCACACAGGAAGATCTGCAAGCACAGCAAGAAGCAAAAACCATCGAATATAAAATCTACTTTGATGTAAACAGCACCTCAATAACTGATGATGCGGGCAAGGTGCTCAATTCGTTCATTACTCAAGAACAAAACCGTACAACATCAGTATCTATCTATGGCTTTACTGATAGCAGAGGTTCGGCGGTTTACAACCAACGCCTTGCTCAGCAGCGGGCTAACAGTGTGCGCTCTTATCTCATACAAAATGGTTTTGATTTCACTAAAATTTCCACCGTGAGCGGGCTTGGAGAAGATGCCGCCGCTGCATTGCAAGTGGATGGTGAAGAGGAAGCACAACAACGCACCGTCGTACTTTACGCCTCTCAACCATGACACATTCTATCGACACCATCAATCCAACATTAAAAGACTGCTTGCTGGTAATTGATGTTCAGAACGATTTTTGTGAGGGCGGTGCGCTGGCCGTTCCCGGTGGAAATGATGTTGTCGCATTAATAAACACCTTAAGTGAGCGTTTTAGTACAGTGGTCGCAACGCAGGATTGGCACCCTGAAAACCACAGCTCTTTTGCGAGCCAGCAGAAAAACAAGCAACCATTTGAGACAACTGATATGCCTTATGGTGCACAGACACTGTGGCCAGATCATTGTGTACAGGGTAGCACTGGTGCCGAATTTCACAAAAGCCTCAATCAAAACGTGTTTCAAAATATAATTCGCAAGGGCTTTCGTGAGCAGGTCGATTCATACTCTGCGTTTTTCGAGAACGATCAAACAACACCCACAGGTCTAAGCTCATATCTCAAAGAACGTGGCATACAGAAAGTGTATTGCGTTGGGCTTGCCTACGATTTTTGTGTGCGCTTTTCAGCAGAAGATGCGATGAAACAAGGATTTGAAACAGTCGTGATTGATAGTGCATGCCGTGCAATTGATATGGAAGGGTCGAGACAAGCTGCAACCGATGCCATGCTAAGCGTGGGAATAACTATTATTTGATAGCTGCAAACTATAGATCGACTTGTCATACAGTCGAACAAATAGCTCTAACATACAAAATACAAAATACAAAATACAAAAATACAAAAATACAAAAATACAAAAATACAAAAATACAAAATCTATAGTCATGCCTCGCTTGCATTGTTAGTCGTATAGATTTTAAAACGGATTGCACTATCGGCAAGTTTGTCTGGCATATCTCCAAGACCAATTAATCCCTCACCTTGCAACACAACCGTTTCACGTCGAACAAACAAAGCTCGCTGACCTTCTCTTGCGATGTATGACCCGTTAGTGCTTGCATCGTTGAATTCGATTTGTCCCATGACCCACGTCAAGCTAGCATGTGTTCTGGACGCTCTCTCACCAATGCTGATTATGTCGCAATCATTGTCACGACCAATACTGATCTGTGGATTGGTTTCAGTGACACGGTACACGTTTAGACCTTGTTGAACAGTCGCCTCGTGCAGCACTTTTACTGCCTTGCCTACAGCGAGCCGGCTGGCAATCAGAGTTTGCAGATCTCTATCACTTTCCCAGGCAATGCGGTACACCGACACTGACTCACTCAGCCCCTTAACCGGTATTTGATCAATGTAGCTGGCAAGCTCTTTGTTAGCATCACTCAAGTGCTCTATCGTGTGGTTGGTAGTGGTAATCTCTCCGCTTCGCGCTATGGATGATACTCGCGCAGCCAGATTGACGGCTTGACCGTAGACATCGCCCTTATCAGGAATGACTGTGCCGTAATGAAATCCGCAACGTACTCCCAGAGGTGTGTCCTCGTGCAGTAACTGCATTGAACAAGCAGCCCGAAGTGCAGCATCACAGCTCTCAAAGCTTGCAAGAGTCGCGTCACCTACTGTACGCAAAACTCGCCCACCCTCGTTATATATAGCCTGAGCCATAAATCCGAGGCTCTCGGTGACGCGCCGATGTGCTTCGACATCGCCAACCGCTTCGTACAAGGGTGTGCTACCCGCAATATCAGCAAATAGTATTGCTATTGTTCTTTGTTTCTCGGACATGCTGGCAAATTGCAGTATTTGTTTATCTGGCTTAGTTCCACCTGTAAAACAAGCCCAATACAAGCGCAAGCGGTCACAGCTTTACGCACATTGCAAGGCAACGAGTCTGTTACCATATCTCACTCGCGCGTCCATTCTACCGCGCTTTAAGAAGTAACTACCATGGCAGCGTTAGAAGCAGTCGATTTTAATGCCAGTGATGCAAATACCAAATTTGTAGAATCACTCAGGGAAACTGGCTTTGGCGTACTCAAAAACCATCCAATAGCTGAATCCACGGTCAATACAATTTACGAAAGCTGGTCTGGTTTTTTTGCAACCGAAGCTAAACGCGACTATCTCTATGACGCCGAAAAATTTGATGGTTTTTTCCCGACTGAAATGGCTGAAACGGCTAAAGGCCACACCGTTAAAGATCTCAAGGAGTACTATCATTTTTACCCTTGGGGACGTTGCCCGGATTCGCTCAAACAGGAGCTGGATAGTTACTACAGCGAATCAATATCATTGGCATCGACACTGCTAGGCTGGGTGGAACAAAACACACCGGCAGAGGTCGCAAGCGGATTTCACGAACCCTTATCACAAATGATCCAGGACAGTGAGCAATCCTTACTTCGTGTTCTGCACTATCCGCCACTTCCCGAGCATATTGAGCCTGGTGCTATCCGAGCAAGCGCACATGAGGATATTAATCTTCTGACTATACTGCCGGCAGCCAATGAACCAGGCTTACAAGTTAAAACGCGAGACAACAGTTGGCTCGATGTGCCCTGTGATTTTGGCAATTTGATTATCAACGTTGGTGACATGCTGCAGGAAGCCTCTGCAGGCTACTTTCCATCAACAACGCATCGCGTTATAAACCCCGCCGGTAGTGATGCGCGCAAGTCGAGAATATCATTACCACTGTTTCTTCACCCAAGGCCGAATGTGCGTTTATCCACACGCTATACTGCAGGGGAATATCTGACCGAGCGTTTGAACGAGCTGCGTGGCACCTAAACCGTACTTAGTCATTAACAACTAATAATAAATACTTTTAGGAGAGTTTCATTGAGCAAGATCGCATTGGTAACTGGAGCTGGATCAGGTATTGGCAGGCAAACCGCAGGGGCACTAAGCGAAGCGGGCTATCAGGTTGTTTTGATCGGGCGTCGACTCGAAAAACTTGAGGAAACAATACAGCAATACAATGCCACCTCAAGCATGACGGCAATTGCCTGTGATGTAACCAACGAAGCAGATGTTGATGCCATGATAGGAAAGATTGAAAAACAACACGGCAGGCTCGATGTTTTATTCAACAACGCAGGCACTAATTTGCCAACCATAACCATTGATGAACTCACAGTGCAGCAATGGAAAGAGGTTATTGATGTTAACTTGCACGGTGCCTTCCTGATTGCACGTGCCAGTTTCGCACTCATGCGCAGGCAAAGACCAATGGGTGGCCGAATTATCAACAACGGATCGATTTCTGCGACTGTGCCACGCCCCGGCTCAACACCTTACGCTGTATCCAAGCACGCCATTACTGGGCTAACAAAAACCATCTCACTCGACGGTCGTGCCTTTGATATTGCCTGTGGGCAAATTGATATCGGCAATGCCGCGTCCGCAATGACAGAAGTAATGAACAGCGGCGTCCCTCAAGCCGACGGAACGATAAAACCAGAGCCTACAATGGATACGGCACTGGTTGCTGAGGCAGTCGTTAATATGGCTAATTTACCCTTAAGTGCGAATGTACAATATATGACGATTATGGCGACAAAAATGCCGCTGGTTGGCAGAGGTTAGGATGTTGCGAAACGTTTTATCAGAGTAGTACTAATGTGTAGCAGTCTGAGCCAAGTCGCAAAAAGTGAGCACTTCACAGGATGATATCAATAGCCGAAGTGCTGATCGATGCCAACGACAAGCCTGTATTAACGTAAAGATGGCGTAAAAGGGCAGCTCTAAGAGAAATTAGCAGGCAGCTCAACATACTTCTAGAAACGTTACTCTCTAGGAAGGCTTTGCGGGGTAATTTGCCAGGTGATAGCCGAGGTGGTTTGCCTATCAGATAAAAAAGTCGTAAAGGGTCTTTAAACCTGAGAGTGTTGGCCGGGGAATTTCCAAACTCTAGCCAACACAGCAACAAGCACAACAGCAAAAATAATCCTCGCCCATAAAATGCCCGAGAGATCCGCACCAAGCGCCATAATTACCAAAGTATCTTCAATCACACTGTGCAGTAGATTCAAAAAACACAGGGCAAGAAACGCATCGCGGTGGCTCATATTACCTTCATCGAAATCTCGAATTAACAAGCCAGCACCATAGCTTAAGCCAAGAGTCACACCAATGACCGTAACATTGGCAGCTGCTCGCCCTATTCCCAGTAGTCGCAACACAGGGACAAGGCCAATATGAATAGCGCGTTCAAGACCGAAAAACCGAAGTATATTAAGCAGAAATAGAAGTGACAGAAGTACAAAATAGATAACGATGAGTGCTTCAAATTGCCCAAGCATCCAGGATTTTAGCGTGTCATCTCTTGCAGTCATACTCCACACGATAGTTGCCGGTTTTTGTAGAAGGTTGAACTGCCCATAAATAAAATGCAGAATCATCCCTAAAAAAAGCGCACCGCCGACACGCAATGCAATGGTAACCCGCCAGGGAACACCTGCTCTTTTTGCGATTGCTCCTTCAACTGGAATTGAATGGCCCACCAACATAAGCGTCCCCAAAACGGTCACCTGCTCGACGCTCAATGACAGTTCACCGGCTATGCCAACAAACACCACAATGCCGGAAAACATATTTGTTAGCAGCGTTGTAGCCCATACAATGCCAAGTTCTGCTGGCAATCCTGTCAGCGACATGACCGGGGCTAAAATCGACCCAATAATGTGTAAAACTCCCAACTCTTGCAGCACTTTAACAGCGATCAAAGCTGGAAGTAGAATTTTGAGCAGAACCGCGTAAGCTTTTAAGGATTCCAAAAAGACGGAACGCGTTGCCTGTAAAAACTGCGACAGTTTCACTTGCTTTGCACTTGTTGACTGGAAAGTAACACCGGTAGGTCACTCACGAAGTAAGATGAAAAAGAGGGAGATAACAAGAATGAAAAGCCTTTTCAAACACAATAACAAACAATAACGGGTCAGCACGGGTCAGCACGGGTCAGCATATTAGAGCATACCAACATCCAGCCGCCCACATAAATTAGCAACTCATACAAAGAAGCTACCAATAGCTATCAGCACTTCCCACATTATGTACTGCTCACACCACGCTGTTGTCCAATTTCTCTTAGGGTATGCATGGCAAAGTCCCGCCCCACCTCTTCATATAAATTAAACGCGATACAACCGGCTTCTTCTAATTGAAGTTTATGATCCGGGAAGCGAGCTGCGACGGCTAAAGTACCGCTAAATTCAAGCTCCTTTGCCAAGGCAACAATCTGCATATTCTCACGATGATTACTCAAACCAATTAACAGAAGCTTACAATCTACCAGCCTGGTACGTTCCCAGAAATCTCTATCAGATGCATCGCCGTGTACACAGTTAAATCCATCCTTCGATAACGATTGGGTACGCGCGTAACTCTCTTCTATGCCTACAATGTGTTCGTGTCCGCTGGCGGTTAATGCTTCATAGGCATTACGTCCAACTCGCCCCATGCCCAGTACCGCCGTATCAGCGTTACCCAACGACCCTATTTCCTCTTCTGGCAAACGTTTATTTCTTTCAAACGGTGTAAGGTGTCTGCGGTACTGGCGATAAAGATCATGCACACGTCTGTTGAGCGGCGTTGCAACAAAAAACGACAGCGTCATGGCAAGTGCAAGCGTCGTTATCCATTCTGCCGATAACATGCCCGCTTCAACAGTGGCCGCAGTAACAATTAGCCCAAACTCACTGTAGTTAAACAGAAGGTTCCCTGAAAGCCAGCCCGTGCGCGCACGCAATCCAAAAAACGTGAACAAAGAGAAATAGATAATGGGCCGCAACACAATTAATACAGTGAGTACAATCGCGACTATGATCATGGTTATTGATGGAAACCCGTAGTAACCGATCTGCAGAAAAAAACCAATCAGGAGGAGATTTTTTAAACCTGCTAACTGCTCATAAAGCTCTTTGGCTTTCTCTTTATCAGCGCTGGCCAACAGCATGCCAATAATGATTGCACCTAAACCACCTTTAATTTGTACAAGTTCGAATAACTCTGCTGTTGTAAGTGCAAACACAAAACCACTGAATAAAAGCAATTCGCCATGACCAATCGCATTTAACAAACGTTTTAGTAGTGGGCGAATAAACAACAATGCAAACAAACCCAATGCCCATACGGTGGGGTATTTGCCAGACGCCATGCTCAAATAGACTACCGCCATAACATCCTGGACAACCAGCACGCCGACAGCTATCGATGCATAGAACGATGCAGATTCGCCTCGCTCTTCACAAATTTTGATAGCGAATACAGTACTGGAAAAAGACAAGGCAAACGCCAATGCCCAGGCAGCAGCTTGATTGTCCATCGCAAGTGGCGAATACAATAGGCCTATTAGTAGAATGACCGCAGCGGTTAAAGGCACTGCAATCAGCATGTGAAGAATGGCAGAACCCCATACATATCGTGGCGCTAACGCTTTGGGATCAAGCTTTAAGCCGATAGTAAAAAGCAGCAGTGTGACACCAGCACTTGCCAGAGGCTCAAGCGACTCAATGGTGCCCACACCCATTGAGTGAGCAACAAAGCCGGCTATAAGGTAGCCAAGCATCGGCGGATACCCTACTCGCCGTAAAACCAGGCCAGCCGTAAACGCCAATATAATTACAAGAGGTTCCATAAAGGTGTGTTTAAATAATGAACATCTTTGCCTGCGACAATCAAATGCTTTTTTTTGTCAATAACACATGCAGCATGTCAGTTCGGAACAACTCAGTTCAGCGGGAGCATTGAATCAACAAGCCTTAACCAGTAACTGCATCCCACGGCCAACACATCATCATTAAAATTATATTGTGGATGATGCAAGGCTGCAGACTCACCGTTACCGACAAAAATAAAAGCACCCGGCCGCGCATTTAACATAAACGAAAAATCTTCCGCTCCCATTAACGGCAACATGCTACGCTGGACTTTGTCCTCACCTGCAACATCTGTCGCGACATTGCCGGCAATGTGTGTCTCTTCAACGTGGTTGCAGGTTACCGGATAGTCGCGCTTATAGTTAATTTGAGCTTCTGCTCCATAAGCACTGGCGGTGTTATTTATAACCCGATGTACAGCATCTTCAACAAGATCCTGTATGTCATTACTAAGGGTGCGTACCGTGCCTCGAATGGCAACCGACTGCGGCAACACATTGTAAGACTCACCATCGGTATGCAGCGAAGTCACAGATATCACAGCCGATTTAAGAGGATCCACATTGCGCGCGGCTATGCTTTGTAGCGCCGTCACAATATGTGCTGCAGCTACCGTTGTATCCACACATTGGTGAGGCATAGCAGCGTGCCCGCCTTTACCCTGAACCGTTACATCAAAAACATCAGCGGACGCCATTATTGGGCCAGGACACAAACCAAATTCACCCACGGGCATATTTGGCATGTTGTGCATTCCAAATACTTTCTGAATGTCAAAACGCTCCATCAAGCCATCTTGCACCATGGCTCTACCACCACCACCCATCTCTTCAGCGGGCTGAAATATCACCACTGCTTTGCCATTAAAACGACGCGACTCACACAAGGCTTTAGCTGCACCTAAAAGCATAGCGGTATGGCCATCATGCCCACAGGCATGCATCTTCCCTTGGGTTTTTGACGCATAAGCAAGGCCAGTTTGCTCATGTATTGGCAAAGCATCCATGTCAGCACGTAGACCGATACATAGCTCGGACGAATTTGACTGCCCTTCGATAACACCAACCACGCCTGTGCCACCAATACCTTCAACGACTTCGTCGACACCAAACTCTTGCAGTTTTGCAACGACAAAAGCGGCTGTCTCATGCACATCAAAACCAAGCTCAGGATTGCTGTGGATTTGTTGCCGCCAATCCATGATCTGTGGCAGATAGGGCTCTATTCTTGTATCAGTTAGCATGATTTAAGTTAACATTAAATTGGTTTAGTTAAATATTGCCTGTTGGCTCAACGAGGTTTCAACAATCGCGCTGTACTGCTGCATTCGCTATCTCTAGTGGGACTTGGCATATTGTGGCTGCAAACTCCGTTCAACTGCAAGCATTCGATCGACCTGTTCACCATAAATTGCCTTCAGCATAAGCTCACTCAGGAACAAACATTGGCCAATAAAATTGACTTTAACGCATGGGCACATACAGCTGCGGAATGGTCCGCCCATTACCTTGAATCCGTTGCTGAGCGACCCGTTAGAGCGCAAACCAAGCCAGGGGACATCAGTGCTCAGATACAGCCGGCCCCACCGATGGAGGCTGAGAGTATGCAGGCGGTGTTTGATGATTTTAAAAACATCATTCCAGACGGCATGACGCACTGGCAGCACCCCAGATTTTTCGCCTACTTCCCCAGTAATGCGGCTCCAGCTGCCATCATTGCAGAGCAACTGGCCGCTGCCATGTCGGCACAATGCATGTTATGGCAAACCTCGCCGGCAGCCACAGAACTTGAGATTAGCATGGTCGATTGGCTTCGCCAGGCAGTCGGCTTACCAAAGGCATTCAGTGGTGTATTTCAGGACACTGCCTCAAGTGCCACCCTCTGCGCGGTGCTAAACATGCGTGAAAGAACACTTAACTGGCGCGGCAATGAAGAGGGTCTGTCAGGTCATCCACCAATGAGAATCTATGCATCCAAGCGCACACACAGCTCTATCGATAAAGCGCTCTGGGTGGCAGGTCTTGGGCAACAGAACCTGGTCAAGATCGATACCGACGAACGCTACGCACTCAATATTGACGAACTACAGCAGGCAATAGAGACCGACCGAGCCAATGGCTTTCTACCTGCAGGGATTATCGCCTGTGTTGGCGGCACATCAATGGGTGCCAGCGATAACATTCGCGCCGTGTGTCAACTTGCTCAGAAGGAAAACCTCTTTACACACGTAGATGCTGCATGGGCAGGCTCAGCAATGATCTGCCCGGAGTATCGAGATTTATGGGATGGTATAGATGCTGCCGACAGCATTGTTCTTAACCCACACAAATGGCTTGGTGCACCAATGGAATGCTCAGCGCATTTTGTTAAGGATGCTAACTCACTTAAACGCACATTATCAATTCAGCCAGAATATTTGAGGACACACGACCAATCCAGTATTGAAAACTTCAGTGAATGGTCCATTCAGCTAGGTCGGCGCTTCAGAGCATTAAAGGTCTGGTTTCTGTTTCGAGCCTATGGCTTAAACGGCCTGCAGGAAATGATCAGAAACCACGTTCGCTGGTCACAAACGCTAGCAGAACAACTCAGAGCAACACCACAATTTGAAATTGTGACGGAGCCTGTTCTGTCATTGTTTACCTTTCGTTGTACCAAGGGCGATCCAGCCAATATTGACAATCTAAACCAGCAGCTTGTCAACAAGATCAATGATGATGGACGCATTTACCTGACACAAACCGATCATGACGGCAAAAAAGTGATTCGCTTTATGACCGGGCAATTTGATATGCAGCAATCTGATATTGATATTGCCTATGAGACTATTGTCGAGATTGCTTCGCAGCTCTGATATTGGGTGTGGATGTGCAAACCACGTTTTGCACCCAGTACGACCCGGAATACCAAGGTAAGATGCAAGGTCACAGAGCCGGTACAATATTGGACCTAATTGATATCCCAGTAGCTTGTTACGTCCAATTCACTTGCTCATTGCAACTTTTTAACCACTGGATCTGTCAATGGTGTTCGGTTCAGCGGATATAAAGACTAATCGTGTAAAGTTTGATTAAAACTCATCTCTACTATCCAAGAACATTTGACTATTCTGCGCGATCTAACGCCAGATGAACTATCCTATTGGCTGGCGGGCTGGAAAATATCGGCTAACCCAGTGAGCTGGATTCGAAAGAGTCTGATCTATAAAGTGATAATAAGTAAGATGGGCAATATCTGAAAAACAAGAACTTCCGAAAGCCAAACACAACAGTATTAAAACAAGCCAAGAAGTAACATCAGCCATTCCACCCGGAAACAGAACCCTTTGACTACATCCAGTAAGCCCTGGTCGGCAAAACTTGCTCCATATAGACGGGCAGATAACGCAAGAGCGACAATAGAGGTCGCCCTCACAGTCATTCCATTTGCTGGTCTGTGGATTGCCATGTACTTTTTCTTTCAATCTGGCCAGCTCTTACTGCAATTGCTGGCATTGTTGCTGATGCTGCCAGCAGCAGGGCTGATGGTACGTCTATTTATTCTGCAACACGATTGCGGTCATGGAGCGTTATTCAGTAACAAGAAAATAAACGACTGGGCTGGACGAGCTCTTGGCATTATTACGCTAACACCGTATGAATATTGGCGCGAGATGCACGCGGCACATCATGCGTGCTCGGGCAATCTCGACAAGCGTGGCATCGGTGATATCGACACACTGACAGTGCAGGAATACCATCAAAAAAGTACCTGGGGCAAGATCGCCTACCGTTTGTACCGTCACCCGGTTGTTATGTTTGGATTGGGCCCAGCTTATTTGTTCATTCTGCGTCACAGAATACCAGTGGGCAGATTCAATGCGGGTTTAAAGCCGTGGGCCAGTGTTCTGTTTACCAATCTAGGTATTGTTGTTTTTTCCGCCCTGATGATCATGTTGGTCGGATGGAAAATGTATCTTTTAATTCAAATTCCGGTTGTCGCAATGGGCGCATCCATCGGCGTTTGGATGTTTTACATTCAGCACCAGTTCGAGGATACACACTGGGATTACAATTCTGACTGGGCGCGCGAGCATGCAGCACTGCATGGCAGTAGTTACTATGATTTACCTGGCCCACTGATGTGGCTGACAGGCAACATCGGTATACACCATGTACATCACCTTTCCAGCCGAATACCCTTTCACAAGTTGCCAAAAGTGGTTGAAGATCACCCTGAACTTAAAGAAATTGGCCGCCTGACTTTTTTCCAGAGTCTCAAAACAGTCAGGTTAACCCTTTGGGATGAACATCGCAAACAAATGATCTCATTTAAGGAGTTCAATAGCTTGCCAGCACAAAGCCTGCGCTAGACATTGGATGTTAATGCAGAATTCTGGGCGTTAAGCTGCCGCAAAGCATAGCTTAATTTAACGCGAGCTGAACCTTGATTTAATCCAGCCCCATCTGTTGCCTACCCAGCGCACTCAGATCAGCTACAGAAGCACGGTTGATGAAATCGCGTTCAGCATGGACCTGAGGATAATCTGGCGGGCTCATACCAGTGGTGATGCCGGTGCATTGCATAGCTTGATAGCGACGATTTCTGACGCATTCAGGGGCTGCTGCGATATACATGACATTGCTGTATTCGTCAGCATCATTGTGCTTTTCCACTGCATGCAACACATCTGGATGCCACCAAACAGTATCTCCTGGATAGACTTCTGGAATGCTGGACAACGCAGCAAACAATGGATTAAACAATTCTGAAAAAAGATTCAGCGACCCGCCAGGTACAGGATAAATGGACTCGTCCAGATCATCTGTCAGTAATAAGCGCATCAATACCCAACCAACCCCCAGCGGAGTGGGTACGAGCTGCAGTGTCCCGGCAAAGGGTCCCTGCTTTGTCAACGCTGTCCACCCTTGATAGGTTCTGAATACGCTGCTCGCACATGGCACAGGAATATCCTGTGTGTTAACGCGACCTAAGGCATTAAAAGGATCGTAATTCTCTATGTCTCCTGACAGCAGATGCCCATAGCTTTGCTCTATTGACTCCTGGTTAAACCAGCGTTCTATCGAACACCCGTCGACATGCATGCCAATACCTAATGTTTGGTCACGTGGTTCTCGCACACGGATGCGATCCACATAACAACAATCCTTATCCGGGTTGAACACCTGCTCAATACCATCAGTAAAAGTCCATAAACGATTCAGATAACGTCTCAGGCTTGCAAGCCTTTCAGACTGACGTGCCTGCACTTGCGGCTTTGACCAATAAATATCTAAAATCTGCGGATGCTTCAGAGATGTGGCTTCCGAGCGTCTGAGTTGCGCATCGCGTTTCTCAAAATACTGATTCGTCTTTATGTACTCATGCAAATCTTCATTCCATTGCTCAGCCTGGCTTCGCTCAAATGTATTTCGAACGATCAGACAACCACGCTTTCGTATCAATGCTGAAAGCTCTTCAGTAAAACCCGTGTGTTCAATTTGCGCAAAGTCAACGTCTGGAATGACTGGCTTGCCCTCACGTTGCAAATCTACAATTAAGTCCAGCTCGTGCTGCAGTTTGGTTGTTAAGCGCTCAAAGGCTTCATCAATTGCAGGGTAGGCGGCTCGAATACCTTTCTGCAATTCATACACTGTGCTGTTATTTGTGCTCATCAGTTTTCAACATGCCAGTACAAAGGTTCACCTGGATCAAACACCACCACGCTCTCATTACCCACTTGCAACTGTGTCGCTGTTTCAATGGGTTCTGATTTTTTTACCAGTCTGATACTGTCACCATTGGCGGGCAAACCATAATACGCCGGACCATTGAGCGACACAAAACCCTCAAGCTTATCGAGTGCATTGTTAGCCTCGAACACATGTGCAAGTGTTGATAATGCATTGGGTGCGTTAAATACACCTGCACAGCCACAGGCATTTTCTTTTGTATTTTTTGTATGTGGTGCGCTATCGGTACCCAGGAAAAACCGCTTATCTCCACTGCAAACGGCATCCACTAAAGCATTGCGATGAGACTCGCGCTTTAAAATGGGCAAGCAATAGTAGTGCGGCCGAATCCCGCCAACCAGCATATGGTTTCTATTGAGTAATAGATGATGCGGCGTGATAGTACCAGCAACGTTAGTACTATGCGATTGCACAAACGCAACACCGTCGGCTGTTGTGACGTGTTCAAGCACCACTCTAAGTGTGGGTAGACGCTTAAGCAGCGGCGACAACACAGTATCAAGAAATATTTTTTCACGATCAAAAATATCCACATTCCCCTGTGTCACTTCACCGTGCAAACATAAGACAACGCCATGTTCTGCCATGGCTTCAAGTACAGGCATCACCGCTTTGATATCAGTAACACCAGATGCCGAATTGGTTGTTGCACCAGCTGGATATAGCTTGACTGCTTTAATCGTATCATTGCGAGCAGCATTGACCACATCTTCCGGATTTGTCTGTTCAGTGAGGTACAGGGTCATCAACGGGGTAAAGCGTTTATCGTTGCTAGCATGCAAAATTCTTGTGCGATAAGCAATTGCATCGGCTTCTGTGACAACTGGAGGCACCAGGTTCGGCATGATAATCGCGCGGCTAAAGTGCTTGGCACTTTCTGCAACCACAGCATCGAGCATATCGCCATCACGCAAGTGCAAGTGCCAGTCATCTGGCCGTTTGATTGTCAGCTGTTGCATTAATGCTTTCGCTTTTTTTGCTTAAGTTTTGGGTTGA
>CALHRQ010000259.1 GCA_938038175.1 uncultured Granulosicoccaceae bacterium
GTATCACTGATGCCATCACCATCAGAATCGCTATCAAGATAATCAGGTATACCATCACCATCCGTATCAGCCGGTTCCAAGCTATCATCAAAGCCATCACCGTTGGCGTCAATACCGCTCGTAAAATCGACATCAAAAACATCATCAATGCCATCGTTATCACTGTCTACACCCATTGCCCAGGGCAAAGCGTCAACCTCGACGCTATCAGGGATACCATCGCCATCGGAATCCAAATCCAAGTAGTCTGGGATGCCGTCACCATCGAAATCCCCTGTTCCCTCGTAGATGTCCGGAATATTGTCACCATCACTGTCAGTATCCGCGCTGTCAGGAAGGCCGTCACCATCAGCATCGCCAGAGCCCTCTACAAGATCACATACCCCGTCATTGTCTGTATCACCAACAGCACAAGCGGTAATGGAGTCTGCGTTGTAGGCTACAAACGGTGGATCAGCTGCGGGTGGTAAGTTAACTTCCAGTCGCACGGCAGTGTTTAGTTCTGCGGCAGTAATACCGAAATCACTCAGCGGTAATGCAAAGCCCTGGACATTAATGTTCTGGTTTGTTTGTACAACGTTTAAGGAATCTGATCTAAAACGATCATTTTGTACACGTGCAATACTAGGGTGCGCGTTCTCTGGGCTACCTGCTGTCACACCAAGCTGATTATCTGCCGCATCAAACAACTTGAACGTAACAGACGCTTTTGATGGGGCAGCGTTGTTGAAGTAGACAAACTCTGCTGCAGGATCGGTCAGCGCCGCAATGTCAATATCGTTTAAATTGAAACTAATGGTTGCAGCGACGTTGTTGCCAAAGGTTGAAAAACCCAACCCATTGATACCATCAACCATGTAGGCAGTGACATCCTTATTGGCTATTGGATGAAGCGGCGCGCCGAAACCTGATGGATTGCCATCGTCCAGCGAACCCTGTCCAACAAAAGTTGAAACAAAGGAAAACGGAACCAAAGCCTGAAAATTTGAAGGTGTATAGGTTATTCCGTTTGCAGTCAATAACTGATCATTAACGCCCGTGCTCCACACGACACCTGCTGATTCGAAGGCCAGCATGTTATGAGCAGCATTCGGCTGTACTGAATTAATATTGCCTGCATAGGATTCGTAGAAGCCGCCAAAATCCGTAATAAGGCCGGTAATGGAATCGACGGCATAGACACTTGAACTTGCAATCGACAGGACAAGTGCGCACGCGCAAGTGCTCAATTTGAAGCAAGAATCTGTGCCTTTTTTTGATCCCTTGAAATACATTATTATTCCTCTTTACCGCTTCAAAAAGATAAGTAAACGAGTCGACTAAACAGAGAACCGATGAAGACAGCAAAAACACAGTAACCGCTGCTATTTACCGCAGTACTGTGTACTGAAAAAAACATTCCGCAGCCTATAGGGGCTTACACAGACAAAACAAAAATACCCACTCGCGAATTCGTGCGTCTATTCACAAGTAAACATTTCTTTTACAAAGATCGTTTTAGATAAAAGGGAGTGCAATTGGGCTGCTACCGCAGCATTATTGCTGTGTTAATGCGATAGAAATATCGCGTTTCTGACGCCTGTATCAGGGTTCTAATGCAGTAAAGACAGCAGCCCAATTATGAGTGGAAACCAAGCTTTAAAAGCCACTCGATGTTAAGACTTGCGTGGCTTGGCTCGCGCGGTCGCTTGGGCTTGCCTCGGGTCTTCTGGCCAGTAGTGTTTAGGATAACGCCCAGCCAGGTCTTTTTTAACAGCGGGATAGCTGTTGACCCAAAAATTTGCGAGGTCTGACGTTATCTGCACCGGCCTTTTAGCTGGCGATAGCAATGCCACCTTTAATCGTATTGCCCCCTTCGCCACAGAGGGGTTTTCGTAGCAGCCAAACATTTCTTGTAGTTTCACTGACAATACGACATCGCATCCCGTATAGTTGAGTTTAAGCCTAGAGCCACTGGGTACGAGATAACGCACGGGTAATAGTTCATCCAGCTCTTTTTGCTGCTGAAAGTCCAGCATGGCATTTAGTACTTGGTAAAGGTTTAGTTGCGACAATGCTTTTATACTGGTTTTTCCCTCAAGCCAAATCGACAACCAGCTCTCAAGGTTTTGCATTAACGAATTGTCGCTAACGTCAGGCCAGTGTAATCGTGAACAGTGCTCAGGTAGAGTGGCCATTAGCTGTACTCTCGCCTGCCATTGACGGCATTCATCTGTCCAAGGTAAACAACCCAACCCTCTTTTTTTTACACCAGCCAATAAGGCCTGTTGTTTTTCCGTACTGCTAATATCGTGAATGGGTTTAGACTCAACGATTAGCTCACCTATAACACGTTGTTGTTCAGCCACAACACGCTCGAGCTTGTCGTCCCATTTGCACAGCCTGCGATTGGCAAAAAAGTGCGGTGATACAGACTGTAGTTCTTCTATGTTTAAAGCAGCTGCCCGAAATATACGTGACTCTTTAGCTGCACCACCCATCGCAGCAATAGCCAGCCACGAATGCTGAGCAAGCTCATCATTATCTGCGAGAAACGCACCAGCACCACATGCGAGCGTATAACGAGCTTCACGCCCCGGTCTGCGCTTTGCTACCCAATCTGGATAAGCTTGCGCAACCAGGATGGAAAGATCAGGGGCAATGCCTTGCTGTTTGCTATCGGGAAACAAGCCACGAAATTGTTTAGCCCGAAGTTGTTGATGTCTGGCGATGGGTTGTGACAATGCACTATCAAGATCAGTGCTGCTTACAAACTGATTATCATCCAACAAGGCAGCCAGCTTGGATGCTGATTCGATAGCGTTATGTTTCGATGCCCAAACCAGCATCGCCCCTAAACGTGGGTGTACGGGTAACTGGCTCACAAGCTGACCTGGCTTACTCAACATATCGCCTTGTAGAATACCCAGTGTGTTCAGTAAATCTTTGGCGTGCGCCATACTCGCATCTGGAGGTGGCTCTAACCAGGGCAGGCTCCGAAAATCTGTAACACCCCACTTTTTTAACTCCAGTAACAAGGAGGATAAATCCGCACGCACTATCTCGGCCTGCCAGCTCGCAGCTCGCCGACGGTGTTCCTGCTCTGCCCAAAGGCGATAACATACCCCGGATGATGTTCGCCCTGCTCTACCCGTTCTTTGTGTGGCACTTGCCTGGCTGGCAGAGACGGTTTCCAAACGCATCGCACCTGTGCTGTAATCCATACGACCACGTCGTTCCAAACCTGAATCAATGACAACACGCACACCATCAATGGTTAGCGATGTTTCAGCGATACTGGTGCTTAGAATAATTCTTCGTTGACCCGATCTAGCTCTGGCAGTCGCGGCTTTTTGCGATTGATTGTCAACACGTGAATGTAATTGGCACAGCGTTAAACCCTCTTTATCTGGTTTGTCTTTTAATTGCGCTTGAAGTAATTTAGCCGTACGTTCAATTTCTGCCACACCAGGCAAAAAAACCAATATGTCGCCTTGTTCATTTTGAATAGCCTTGTTAATGGCCTGCAGCGTGCGCGCTGGAAGCTGCTGTATTGTTGATTCACCAAAGCCGCTTGCTCCCAGCCATTCTATAGAAACAGGAAACTGCCGACCGGCAGAATCTATTTGGCAAAGCGGTGGTAGTGTGGGAAGCTGGTGAGCATTGATATAGGTATGAAGCTCTGTTGTATTGAGGGTAGCGGACATAAGCAATAAACGTAAGTCAACACGCAAAGAAGCTTGCACCTCCAAACACAAGGCAAGGCCTAAATCTGCATGTAAGCTGCGTTCATGAAATTCATCAAATATAACCAGTTTGACACCAGACAACTCGGGGTCAGCTTGCAACATCCTGGTCAGTACACCTTCAGTCACGACTTCCAATACTGTGTGTTCCGAAACCGCCGTTTCGCTACGCATTCTAAGGCCAATGCGATGACCGAGAGGTTCGTTTAATTGCGCTGCCAAACGAGTTGCGACAGCACGAGCAGCAACACGCCGAGGCTCCAGCAGTACAATGCGATGGTGTTCAGATGTTTGAGATGTTTGAGATGTTTGAGATGTTTGAGATGTTTGAGATGTTTGAGATGTTTGAGATGTTTGAGATGTTTGAGATGTTTGAGATGTTTGAGATGTTTGGGATGGCTGAGATGTTTGGGATGGCTGAGATGTTTGGGATGGCTGAGATGTTTGAGATGGCTGAGATGATTGGGATGGCTGAACAGAAGCTGGACACGCCTGAGGAGAGTTGAGCTGTGAGGTTTTTTCCAATAGCGCCAGAGGTAAACCTGTGCTTTTTCCCGCACCTGGTTCCGCCTGCAATAAAACGTTGCCTTGTCGCAGTGCATCGATAACGTTCCCCACAACATCAGCAATGGGTAGGTCTTTGAGTGTTGCCAATGACGAGGGCAATTTATCGACTGCGTGAATGTGAATGCGAAAGGGTAGCCGCTTAAACCAGGCGGCGCCTACCCTTACTTTGTTAAGACAACCAATCTATTAATTTCAACATCGATTTGATCAATCAATCAATCAATCAATCAATCAATCAATTTTAGCTACCCGAAATGACATCGTAGATAATGCTGGTAAATTTTTCAGTATTCAGAAAACCATTACCCCATGTTTTTCCAATCTCAGCCAGTGGATCGGCTGCCAGCACATCATCAAGAGATTTGCCAGCGTCGACCATCGGTTTCAAGGTGCTTTTAACCTCTTCCAACATGGCAAGGTACTTTTCAAGATCAGGCTTCTTTGACAGAGGACCATGCCCAGGAATGATCATAGTGTCATCGTTAATCATTCCAAGTGCTCTCTTGGTAGAGGCGATCACACCGTCTAATGTGCCTCCTGCGCTTGAGTCTATGAATGGGAAGAAACCATTAAAAAAAGTATCGCCCATGTGCAGTACATTGGCCTCCGTAAAAAGCACCAGCGAATCACCATCGGTATGCGCTGCAGGCACATGCATAACCTGAATTTGAGAATCATTAAAGTAGAAGGTTGTATTCTCACTGAATGTCACCACGGGTAAAGCGGCTTCTGGTGAAGGGGGTACTTCGCGACCGAAGGCCTTCATGAACTGCTTAGTGGACATGCGTTCGCGCACGTTTTCATGTGCCACGATAACGCTACCGCCATTGCCAAAGTTTTCGTTGCCACCTGTGTGATCAAAATGCCAATGCGTATTGACCACGTAGGACACAGGCTTGTCAGACAACTCACCTAAAGCCGTCATGATTTTCTCACTTAACGGTGCAAACTGATCATCAATGATGAACACGCCGTCATCACCAACCGAAGCACCGATATTTCCACCAGCACCCTGCAACATGTAGACGCCATTTCGTATTTCTGTTGTGGAGATTTCAACCGTCGAAAAATCCTGCTGGGCAAAAGCTGATACGGATAAAAGCCCCAGACCGATAGTCGAGAGAAGCGCAGATCTCAATTTAAAACTCATTTTCTCTAACCCTTTTTTTGGCTTACACACTAATTACAATTACGATTGCGTATCTTAACGTGTTCGTACTTGAGGTGGTGGTTTATGCCCAAACGGGAGGTGATCAGGAACTACCTCTGCTGGTTGGATGAGGTGCCTTAAATCAGCACGCACTTGAGGAGGCGCTTTGTGCCCAAACGGCAGATCGTTAGCCTCTTGAGCGGCATTAATAAACGAACCATCCTGCGAGTCAGAAGCATATTCTGTACGAGGTGAGCTAGACACCGTCTGAGCGTTGCCGGACACCATATCTGCAGCCTGGCTGTCCCATTGAGCAGATCTATTCTCCATAGATACAGGATTTCGTGTCGCCATCGGCGCAGAAACGTCTACTTTAGCTGTACCGGGGTCCAGGTGTGCAGGCTGGCTAAGCAAATCATTATCAGCAGATGCCGCTGATGAAGCGGTCGTTGTAGCAGAGAATGCACCGACAACACCTCTGACTTGAGGTGGCGCTTTGTGCCCAAACGGTAGGAGATCCGGAAGGGCTGGTTCTTCAGGCTTTATCAGGTGTCTAAGATCTTCACGCACTTGTGTGGGTGCTTTATGACCAAACGGAAGATACCCTGGCTCGGCATCAGCTTCAATTGCGGCAGCCATGGCGGACCCGTCAGTGTTATTAGGGGCCGATTCCTGGTGATACGCAGGCTGCTGATGTGCAGCTTGTTGCTGTGCAGGTTCGTGTGCCGCTGTCTGTTGTTGGCCCGTTTCATTTGAATGTTCTCGATGTGCTCGCTTGCCCTGCTGTATGCGACTAGGCGTGGGCATCTCATCGGAAACCATCGGACCAGCGGGCGGCGCTTTATGACCAAACGGGAGCAGATCAGGAAGTGGTGGCTCCTCGGGAGGAATCAGGTGTTGTAAATCTGCACGTACTTCGGGAGGCGCTTTATGCCCGAACGGCATGTAGCCAGAGCCCGGTGCTTCATCATCCAGCACATGGTCAACAACTGAATCGGTTTGGCCCCGAGCAATACTACTAGTATCCTGCGGCGCACTAACACTGGTAGCACCAGAGTGCGTGGTGTCATTGTGATAATGGTCTTGAGAGGCGGTTTGCGCACCGGACGTTATCTGAGAGCTGTTATCCACAGCACCATGCTCTATATACTGCGCATGTTGCTCAGGAACATTGTGCGTTTGACGCTGATCGTGACTTGATGTATCGGTAACATAACGATTGGGGTCATAAGCACTCGAAGATCCATTTTGATCCTCATCAGAGAGAATTCGATTTAGTTCGTTCTGCGCATCATTCTGTACGTTTCCATACGCATCTTGTGGAGCCGGATTAACGATCGGAGCCGCACCCACTACACGAAGTTGATTACCGCAGCTTGCACAGTAATTGTGCTCGCTACTGACATTAAAACCGCATCTGTTGCAAAACATTTCAAATACCTTTTATATATGTGAGGAGGGGCTAAATGACTCCCAGATGCCCTATTCTACCGTGTGACTTTGTAACAATCTGAAACTTGTGTGATCTAAAGCGCACTATTGTGTCAATTGAGCGCGATAATAGACGAATTGAAGATTTGACCGAAACGCAATAATCGTTGTAATGAGCTTATCAACTTGCATTGCTATCGCCTTATGTGCTTGTTAAACGGGATTTTGCAAGAATAATTCCGAAACAACTGTCCAGGCCGATCACTGTGAGCCAAATACGCTTCCTTACGACATATTCGTTTTGAGCATTACAGGTCTCTGTCTTGAACATTACAGGTCTTGGAACTTGCAACATTGCGTACGCTGATATGCGCTATAGTCGTCAATCCAGAAGGATCGGCAAAGCGTAGGCGGTGCAACTGCTAGCTCAATCAGTCAAGTCTCTCGAAGATTTGATCTAGATTTACCTTATTTGATTTATCTTATTTAATTTACCTTAAATGAGAAGTGCGTTCTCATTTTGCGCATTGGTTTTGTGCTCTGGATTTGCGCACTAATCGTAGTACCGGATGTCTATAGTTAATGGGCGTTTCGATAGGGCTTTGGTAGAGCCAGGACGTAAGTTCTGCTAAATGTGATGCAATACAGCTTGCCCACATGTTCAGGACACCTATGACCGCTTTTAAAGTGGTCTAATCTATCAAAGTGTAATATTATGCATTATACAAAAATTTAGTTGTAGTCATTTGGCCGAACTCACTATGCAAAAAATTATTGTTCTTGAACTTAATGAAGTCCCCTACAAAGTAATTGACACTTATATCTCTGAGCACCCGAAATCAAATTTCGCGTCAATACTCAAACGCTCAGCCCGCTTTGTTGCCACAACACCAGATGAAGCTCAACTGCATCCCAAGATCAGTTGGCAAACTTTTCATCGTGGTGTTTCAGGCGAAACCCACGGGATTGTTGAATACAACCAGACCGATTCAATCGGCATGCACAAGTACCCTCCTTTCTGGGACTTGCTGAGAGCCGAGAATGTAAGTGTAGGTGTTGGCGCCTCTATTGGTTCTTATCCAGTTCCGGAAGATACCAGCAATATCTCTTTTTACTTACCTGATCCTTTTGCTGTTACCAGTGAGACAGTGCCTGCTTACGTTAGCGCGTTCCAAGGTTTAAACACGAGAGCCGTTGCGCATTCCAGTCGCAATGTCAAAGCGGGTGGTGGCAAGCTTGATGATGCGCTCAGGTTTCTGACCAACTTTCCAAGACTTGGGATCAGTGCCAACACATGCATTCAAACCGTTAAGCAACTGGTTGGTGAGCGCCTTAACCCAGCACGCATTGTGCGTCGACGGAACATTCAGGGCTTGATGACTTTTGATGTGATCTTCCGCCAGCTTAAAAACGAGCAACCACAACTCACTACAGTGTTCGTCAATCATGTTGCTGCATCAATGCACCGTTACTGGGCTGCTAAATTTCCAGATGATTACGAAAACAATCAAATGCCTCAGAGCTGGCGCGATACTTATAAAGATGAAATTGATGTTGCAATGGATCATGCAGATCATATGCTAGGCAAGTTGCGCGGATTTGTCGAAAAACACCCTGAGTATCGAGTTCTGGTTGTTGGCAGTATGGGTCAACACGCTATCGAACACGAAGTTGTTCGCAATCAGCTGGTCGTCGGAAACTTTGACAACTTTGCAAAGTTTCTTGGCATACCTGAAGGTAATGCGAAACGCCTTGCGAGCATGGAGCCGGAGAATGTTGTTGAGTGCAGCGATACTCCAACCTTAGAAAAATTTATAGATGCTTGCAAAAGCTTTGTTATCGGTGAGGATGCAATAACCATCCGCAGAATGAATGACACTCAAGCCTGCTTTTGGGTGGACAGAACCAACCTTGACTTTGATCACGCTACTTTTAATGGTGAAAAGGTATTACTGAAAGATACTGGTTTAAAAATCGAAGACATTCAGGACATGAGTGGTTCAACTGCGCAACATGTGCCTCAGGGCTGCTGCTTTGTATTCGATGGCCATTCAGACCTGTCAGCACATGGCACCGGTGAAACAGAGCACAACCTCAATGCGGTAACGTCAACCATTATCAGTGCGCTAGGTGTCGCGCCAAAGCCGTATATGAAAGACCCCGTTCCTGAGCTTATGGGTGCACTACTTGGCATGCCTGCAGGCTCGGTTGGTAATGTTGAGGCTTCGGATAACTCTGGAGTTGCAGACACGGCCAAAGAAGCTGAACCAGAAAAGGCAGTTGAACCAGAAAAGGTCGCGCAAACCGTTTAACTTTGCCTACCTATCTCCTTTTAAAAATCCCGGGCTTCTTGCCCGGGACATTTGATCAACATCCATGACCAACTCCCATCTTTAAGACTTCTCTCCTCGACCGCAAGCTCTGCTCCGAGCGCGACCACACCCCTCGATCACACTCTCTTGTTATATAGCCAATCAACTGAACGTCTTTAGTGTAAGTTGTTAGTACAAACCGACATTGTGCATAAGACGGATTAACTCAGAAAATACAATGCAAATTCTCAGCTGGAATATTCAAGCGACCAAAGGTGTTGACAACGTCTGCAGTTCAAAACGCATAGCTAACGATATCGAGGCGTTCTCTAATGCCGATATTATCTGCCTGCAGGAAGTTATGCGAGTAACGGATAATGACCAGGTTGAAGAGATTGCACAATTTTTTCCAGAACACGATATCTACTTTGGCGCGGCAATCAATCGCTTGCACAAAAATGGCCGACTGCAATTTGGCAACTTGATTCTTTCTCGTCTTCCTGTTTTACAAGCGATTAACCATAAGCTACCGCAGCCCGCTCAACCCAGCGCGAAACACATGCCACGGCAAGCTATCGAGCTTATCGTGCCTTACAAGTCAATGCCACTGCGCATCGTTACCACTCACCTCGACTACTTTGCAACGAAACAACGCACGGCCCAGGTCAACTATCTGTTTAATCATTACCTGGAATCGGCCGATCGTTTCTATAAGCCCTCACCCGATGGTGGCGAGGAGCAATTCGAATCCATACCCGAAACGCTCAACACGATCTATGCGGGCGACTTTAATCTCAATGTGGATTCCAGCGATTACCAACTTCTGCTTCAGGAAACAGCCAATGGTTCTTTAGTGGATTGCTGGCGCTTAATTCATGGTGATACACCACATGCACCTACCTGCGGAATTTTTGACCATGTGCAATGGCAGGAAGGTGCACATTGCCGTGACTTCTTTTTTGCATCACAGGAAATTGCAGCTGGGATAAAAGACATTGAGGTCCAGACTGACACCGCGGCATCAGATCATCAGCCAGTTAAAATCAGTCTTGAGTAGCCCATACATCACATAGCCTATACAGGTACTGGTAGCACTATCTAATACCGGCTCGCATAAAGCTCTGAACAAACTGCCTTTGAAATAACAAAAAGGCAATAAGTAGCGGGCCTGACGTCATCAAAGTGGCAGCATTGATAACCGACCATTCTAAGCCAGCGTCTATTGCTGCAAATACACTCAGACCCACTGTGAGTGGTCGTGTCTCAACAGAATTGGTGATGATCAACGGCCATAAAAAATTGTTCCAATGGTGGCTTACAGAGACAAGGCCATAGGCGAGATAAGTTGGCTTTGCAAGTGGTATATACACTTTCCATAACAGTCCTAAAAACGATACACCCTCTACCCTTGCTGCTTCATCTAATTCTTTTGGTATGGACATAAAGGTTTGCCGAAGTAGGAATATACCAAAACCTGAAGCAAAATAAGGAAGGCCTATGGCTACAATGGTATCGACAAGCCCGAGTGTTCTGATGGTTTTATAGTTTTCAACTATCAGGATATCGGGCATAACCAGTAACTGCAGCAATACCAATGAAAACAAGATACCCCTGCCGGGAAACCGGAATCGGGCAAAGGCGAAAGCTGCTAGAGTGCAAAGAAAAAACTGGCAGATAAGGATCATCGTTACCAGTAACACGGTGTTAAAAAAGTAACGAGCAAACGGTGCTGCAGCCCATGCACGCTTAAAATTATCCAGCGTTAAAGGTGCATTCCAGACAAAGTTTGTTTCGTACGCGGCTGGATGAAATGCTGTCCAGATGGCGTAAAGCAAGGGTAAGGCCCACAAAAATGCCAGCAGCCACATGGCAAACATATTGAGCGCTGTATCAAAGTTAAAGTACCGGCCTCTTACTGTAGTCATTGCGCAACAGTTCTCATTGATAATGAACCTTGCGATCAAACAGAAAGAATTGCCCAATTGCCAATATTGATAAAAGGATAAGCATAACCACAGTTAACGTTGCGGCATAGCCAGTCTGCCAGTATTTAAAGGCTGTTTCGTATATGTAGTAAAGCAGCAAGCTACTGGCGTTGTCAGGCCCACCCTCTGTCATAACAAATATATGATCAACCAAACGAAAGGAATTAATAACGGCGTTGACTGAAACAAATAACGTTGTTGGCATTAGTAATGGCAACAATATTTTGCGTAAATAATAGAAACTGCTTGCTCCCTCAACATCCGCAGCTTCTTTTAACACTGGTGGAATAGATTGTAAGGCGGCGAGATAAAAGATCATGAAAAATCCCGCCTCTTTCCATATAGCCACAACGATCATGGCGGCAAGCACAGTATCAGGGTTGCCCAACAGGTTCAATTCTGGCAACCCAAAAAGACCCATACGAAACTGATCAATTAAGCCAAAACCAGGTGTATAAAAAAACATCCAGATATTGGCTACAGCAATCAAAGGCAATACCGTTGGCGCAAAAAAAGCGATGCGTGATAAGGTTCGCCCTTTCAGGTGGCTATTGACCCAAAGCGCCATTAGCAATGCAAGGCCTATAGATATCGGAATAGTGCCAAGCGCGAACCAAGCATTATTCAGTAAAACTTTCCAGAATACTTCATCGTGAATAAGTGTTTGGTAATTTTCAATTCCAATAAACTTTGCTGGTCTGCGGCCTTTCGGTGTAGAAAAAAAACTGCTAATAATTGTGTTTACTGCCGGGTAATGCGTAAACGTAAATAAAAACAACAAAGCTGGACTTAAAAAAAGCCAG
>CALHRQ010000260.1 GCA_938038175.1 uncultured Granulosicoccaceae bacterium
CTAGCCTGCCCGGCTCTCCTACACATGGCATCATCCAATTTATCGAATCCTATCTCAGCAAGCATGGTATCCAAAGCATACTCAGCTTTGATGAAACAGGTGAAAAGGCGAATCTATTGGCCACAATCGGACCGAATATCAACGGTGGCATTATTCTTAATGGCCACACTGATGTCGTCCCGGTAGCTGGGCAACAATGGTCTACAGACCCATTCATACTTACAGCCAAAGCGAACAAGCTCTATGGGCGCGGTTCAGTAGACATGAAAGGCTTTTTGTCTTGCATGCTCGCATCGGTCCCAATGTGGAAAAAAGCAAACCTCAAAAAACCGATTCACCTTGCCTTTACTTTCGATGAAGAGATTGGCGGCTTTGGCATGCCTGTTCTGCTTGAGTGCCTGCTTGAAAACAAAATAAAACCACACGCCGTAATCGTTGGAGAACCTACGCAAGGTCAACTGATTGTGGGTCACAAAGGTGGTTTTGAAATGCGGACAGAGATAAAGGGCTATGAAGTGCATTCCTGCGATCCGAACAAAGGCGTTAATGCAATTTCTGTCGCGGCAGCGCTAATCAGTAAGATTGAAGCCATAGGCCGGCGCTTATCAGACAAACCTTATAAGGACTCACCTTTTGAACCACCTTATTCAACTTTTAATATTGGCACAATCGAGGGCGGTATGGCACGTAATGCCACCGCGGGACATTGTCATTTCAACTGGGAGTTAAGGCAAATGCCAGGTGAGGACGGTGAGAAAATCATTCAGGAAATAAGGGACTATGTGGAAGCTAAACTATTGCCCGCAATGCGGGAGATACACCCTGATACCGATATAAAAATAATAACAGAAGCGCCAGTACCACCTTTGGATGATCGAAATGCAGATGATGCGGCTGCATTGATAAGCAAGCTAACGGGCATTTACAGTCGCGGTGTTGTCTCCTTTGGTAGTGATGCAGGATACTTTAGCGATACCGGGTACTCAACAGTGCTTTACGGCCCTGGTAGTATTTCTCGTGCACATAAGCCAGATGAATACATTGAAAAAGAAGAACTTGTACAAGGCCTTGAATTTATGGAAAAGCTTTCAAACCACCTCGCAGGCACATAAAGTATGTGCTATCCACAACCCAGCAAAAAAGTTGATTCATAGTTAAGCATTACGAATAAACACCATACTTCCTACACTAAACACTAAACACTAAACACTAAACATCAAACACTAAACATCAAACAATTGCGACTTCGCGCGGAAAATTTGTCAAGCACACCGCTTCTTTTTCTCTCACATGAATGGTTTCGCTTAGCTCCATTCCCCAGCCCTCCATCCACATACCAAGAATGATGTGCACAACAGCATTCTCTGGTAGCGGTGTATTATCGTCGGGGCGAAAACTGATGGTGTGTTCACCCCAGTCTGGTGAATATCCAACTCCGATCGAGTATCCGATTCGGCTTTTCTTTTCCAATCCATATCGGTCGAGAACGTTCTGCCAGGCAGCATGAACATCACAGCATAAGGCACCGGCTTTCATGCTCTCCAGAACAGCCTCCATTCCTTCATTAACGGCTTGTGCGGTTGTTATAAGTTTATCTGTTGGTTTTCCCAGATGAACTGTGCGCGCAAGCCCTGCATTATAGCGTTTACGACAACCACCCAATTCGAACGCGATTGTCTGATTATTTTCAAACGTAGCATCGGTCCACATTGGGTGCGCGGTTGAAGCCGCCTCCCCAGCCAACACTAATGGATGCAACGCACACATATCGCCACCAAAATCCTTTGTTCCTCGTACCTGCGCTGCTAGCACTTCAGCCATAAGATCATTTTGCCTTACACCTGCACGCACACCATCATAGGCTGTTTGCATAGCGACACCGGCGATGGTCGCTGCTTGCTTTAACATTTCTATTTCAGCATTACTTTTACTGATACGCTGCCAGTTAACCAGCAAACCACAGTCTTGCCATTGGCTATAAGCCAGGCCCTGCTTTAAATGATCGATAGCAGCCGGGGTCAGAAAATACACATCGCTTTCATAGCCAATGCGTTTGCCATTCAGCCCCTTGGACACCATCCATTGAGCCATATACTGGGCAGGGTGAATCTCTTTTTGTTGGACGTAGTTTTCAGGGAAAGCAACAACTTGATTTTCAGGCAGATAGGTGGTGAATTTAGCAGCACCCGCATCCATCTCTCGACCAAGCCATGTTGGCTCAAGCTCCAGACCAACCACCATGATTTGAGGTGTATAAAATGACCAGGCATCGTAGCCCGTTAGCCAGTTGATATTGGCAGGATCGCCCACAACAAGCACGTCGATACCACCTGATTGCATCGCCTCGCGGACGCGGTTTAGGCGAATTTTGTACTCTTCACGAGAAAATGCTGGTGCCATGATTGCCATCTCCAATAAACCAACTGATTTGCGCCACCCTTAGTTATCAGTCAAAATCCAATTCGGCCGATAACCAGCATGCACTTCGAGCTTAACAGAGCGTGGGATTTCATAGCAGTAAAATGGCGCAGCTGTTAAGCTCTCACGCGACAAACCCTGCGAGGATGTAGATAGAATTGCTTGCCTGCATCCACAACACATTCCAACGTTGACATTTTATTAGGTCAACCCCTTACTAACCCTTTATTAGAATGAGTAAAGAGATCCCCGTGAACAAGACTCCTGCAAGCAGTACACAGTGTATTTGGGCTGGTGAAGAAGAATCACTTATGCAAGGAGCGACACAGGTTCCCGTCGTGCATAGCGTAGGCTTTGGTTATAAAGATGTGGATGAATGGCAGAAGGTCGCGCTGGGTGAAAAGCCTGGCCACATCTACGGACGAAACACCAATCCGACAGTGCACGCTTTTGAACAGAAAGTGCGCCAACTGGAAAATGCTGCAGCGGTAACCAGCGCAGCTACTGGCATGGGCATTATCAGCAGCACTTTATTCGCCCTTTTATCACCAGGAAAACGTGTTGTATCGGTTAAGGACACTTATGGTGGTACCAATGTGCTGTTCACGGGGTTCTTGCCCAAGTTTAATATTGATGTAATGTTGTGCGAAACCACCGATCATGAACAGATTGAATCGGAAATCCACAAAGCTTGTGACTTGCTTTACCTTGAAAGCCCTACCAACCCCACTACAAAAGTCATCGATATTGCACGCTTGTCTGCCGCAGGAAAAAAAGCCGGTGCTACAGTTGTCGTGGACAACACCTTTGCTACACCGATCAATCAACACCCACTAAGCCTCGGCGCCGATCTAGTACTACACAGCGCGACTAAATTCCTGGGCGGACACGCTGATGCTCTTGGCGGTGTCATTTGTGGTGACGATGATTTAATACAGAAGGTATATCACTACCGAGAAATAAACGGTGCAACGCTTGACCCGATGGCGGCCTACCTACTGCTGCGTGGCATGAAAACACTTGATCTTCGTATACAGCGACAAAACAGTAACGCACTTGTTGTCGCACAATACCTTGAAAACCATTCCGCTATTGAACAGGTGTTCTACCCAGGACTTGCATCGCACAGTGGCCACTCCATCGCCAAACAGCAAATGGATGGTTTTGGAGGCATGTTGAGTTTTATGCTGAAACAAAATAGTTTTGATGCGGTTCGCCAGTTTGTACCGCGCCTGCACTATGCACACGCGGCAGCCAACCTGGGTGCAGTGGAGACCACCATCGGGCCACCAGCCACAACAAGCCATGTTGAATGCAGCGCGGAAGAACGAGCAGCTATGGGCATACCGGAAAGTTTAATTCGTTACTCGGCTGGTATAGAGAGCCCGGATGACTTGATCGCAGATTTGGATCAGGCGCTAAGTGTTTTTAATTAAAACTTATACAACGCTAGCTAATACGCGCAAATAAGGACATATTTTGTAAACCGAGTCATCGGATAAGCGCGGAGCATATCCATCAGAGCACGGCCGCTATTTCTGAATCTCATTACAGACTAACAATGTGGTTATGAGCACTGAACACGAAAGTAGCCTTAACAATTACCGCTAGCACTATAACTGGGCCTTCGCTATAATTCTATCGTGAGGACTGCTAAATCCATACATTTCATATTAGTACTGGCGTTGGTCTTCGGCCAACTCGTTGGCAGCGCCCATATTGCCGGCCACCTCCACCATACTCAAAGCAGCCTCGATTGCAGCTCGCACGCTGACGACCACACCACTAATCATGCTGTAGGGCCTGATCAAGTCAGATTGATAGGCAGAGGAGTAAACGAAGAGCCTCGCAATCAAGTGTTAATTAGTGGAGCGCTCTTCGGTGGGCAACACGCAGAACACAGCGCTGATCACAACAACTGCGATAAGGCACCGCATAGCTTCGCCGGGTACAAAT
>CALHRQ010000261.1 GCA_938038175.1 uncultured Granulosicoccaceae bacterium
TTGCTTGAAGCAATAGCCGATGAAGACTTGATAGCACTGGAAGATCCTGATGATGAGGATGGGGATGGTATAAGTGGCCGGCGGGCCATCATCGCAATGAATGGAAAAACATTAACAGGTCGTTTTGGATATAAAGCCGCAAGCGCCACGGTAGAACAACAAGTCGCCAATGCCTTTTCGACAGATATGGGCTTATCTTCCGAGCAGAAGCCTAACCCAGCTGGTGATTGCACGGTGACACAAACAGCATGCATTGAGCGGCCACATGGCGAACAAGCCCACCTGGGTAAAGGCGAGGTGCCAGAGAATCTGATCAAGCTGGTAACCTTCTACAGCAGCAATCTGGCACCACCTGCCAGGCGCAATGTAGACGACAAGAATGTATTGGCAGGAAAAAAGCTGTTTTACGAAGTGGGTTGTACAGGGTGTCACACGCCCAAGTTCGTTACATCGCGCAATGCCACTCAAGAACAACATCGGTTTCAGCTAATATGGCCTTATAGTGATCTTTTGCTGCACGATATGGGTGAGGGTCTGGCGGACGAACTTGGCGACAACAGTGGTGCAAGCGGAGCCGAATGGAGGACGCCCCCACTATGGGGTATCGGGCTGACACAGCTGATTAATCCGAGAGCTACATACTTGCACGATGGCCGAGCTAAAACGCTTCTAGAAGCTGTTTTATGGCATGGTGGGGAAGCCAGGGATGCAAGACGTGCAGTACAGATGATGAGCGATACAGATCGTAGCGACTTAATAGAATTTCTCAGGTCATTGTGAGAATCGCCAGTGCAGCGATACGGATTTTCTTTTGCCGAATGTTCCTGCTTTCCATTTTTTATTGACTGCCGTCTATAAGTTATGCTTCTTCTGATTAACCAATAAATGCTGAAGTTACACTTCTTATTGTCGAGTCAATTGCAGGAATCATATTCAGAATATTTCAAGCATGCTTTGCACCGGAACTAAGTGTTTAAAGATACAAGTGATGAAGTTATGAAGGCAGGCAATGCTGACCAGTAAACGCGATTTTATTCGAATGCTTCTTGCAGGTACATTAGCGCCTGCAATGACGCCCAAAGCGGCGGCAAAGACGACGCCCAAGGCGACACCCAAGATGACACTGGCGCAAACTCATGTTGACGGCGTTACGCAACATAGTGTTTCTAACATTGTTGCTGGCTACAAGCGAGCTGATGGGAAATACGGTGTTGGCTCTGTTGGTGGTGACGGTTCTTTAGGCTGGACCTCTGATCTGCCAGCGCGCGTTCACGATTGCGTATTCAATCCAATAAAACAGGAAGTCATCGCATTCTCAAGGCGCCCCGGCCACTATTTCTGGCCGCTGAGTTTACAAACGGGCCTGGTGTTAAAAACGGTAGAGGCGACACAGGGGCGGCACTTTTACGGGCACGGTTGTTTCAGTGCTGACGGGCAATTTCTCTACGTCACTGAGAACAACTATGAGTCCGCTCAGGGTGTTATCGGAATTTATAACACCACTGACTATGTTCGGATCGGAGAAATTCCAACTTATGGGGTCGGCCCACACGATATCGCCTTAGTTAATAATGGTGGGGCATTGATCGTCGCCAATGGTGGTATCGAAACTCATCCAAGTACCGGGCGAGAAAAACTCAATATTCCGTTTATGGAATCCACAATTTCAATTATTGATTTACCAGATGGTGCTTTGATCCGGCAATTTACATTACCCCCTAAACTGCAAAAGCTTTCCATAAGGCATTTAGCGCGATCATCCGATAAGGTGTTTTTTGCTTGCCAATATGAAGGTGCTATTGAAGATCAACCACCCTTGCTTGGTTCAGTCAGTACTGGTGGTGACTTTACGATTTGGCCAATTAAAGACAAAGATTCTATTCGCTTAAAGAACTACATCAGTTCAGTTGCTGTTAGTGCGGACGGTAATCATCTTGTAACGACTTCTTCCAAGGGTGGTATCGCTCTGGTTTGGGATGTTAATACAACTCAAACGGTGCGTGCTTTTGAAATTGAAGATTGTTCTGGTGCTGGAACAACTGGTTCAAAGATTCATCTTTCAAGCGGGTATGGTGATTTGATGTTAAATCAATCTATTGCTAACCCTGCAGATAAATCTATAAACAGAATTCCGAACATGCATTGGGACAACCATATGGTTGCCAGATAAAGTATGGATATTCTATTTTTCAAATAAAAAAAGGCCGATTTATCGGCCTTTTCGTATTCCAGCTTTCATTACCTAGCCAAAGTATCTGGCCTTTAGCAATCTAACCTCTCAGCTTTTCACCCTTGGGGTCAAATGGCGCTTCAGCCAGTAGTGTCGCTTTGTGTGGCTGGCCAAGAACAAAAATTTCAAGGGCATCCCCTGGTTTCGCAAGGCCGTACTTGATGTAACCCAATGCCAGTGACTTATCAACAGAATAGCCATAAGCGCCAGAAGTTACTCGGCCTGCCGGTGTGCCGTCTGCCAGGAATATGGGTTCACCGCCAGTCGCATCCGCATCGTCTGTAACGTCAATTTCAAAAATCGACAGAACTTCACGTGGCTCATTGTCTTTTAGTTTGAGATAAGCCTCTTTATGCAGAAAATCTTTATCCAGTTTGATTAAGCCATCCAGTGATACTTCCTGCGGCCAATACTCTGGAGAATACTCGCGCCCCCAGCTGCCATAGCCTTTTTCTATGCGCAATGAACCAAGTGCACGACTTCCCACAGGCCCACCGTTGAACCCTTTGGCCGCTTCAAGTAAGGCGGTATACAGCGCCAGTTGATCGCTTTCATTGCAATGTAATTCCCAGCCTAAGTCACCGGTAAAACTCACACGGATAGCGAGACAGCTAATGCCTGCTATATCCAGTGTTTTGGAGCGCATAAAACGAAATGAATCTGCGGACAAATCGGCGTTGGTCATGCGCTGCAACATGTCGCGGGAAGCAGGGCCTGCGATGTTAAACCCTGCTATACGATTGGTTGCAACTTCAAAGGTGGTGCTTGCATCTCGTTCCACCATATTAAAGAAACGTTGGTGATAGCGCTCGGCCATACCAGAGCCAATCATCATGTATTCATCATCAGCCACTTTGGTTATGGTGAAATCGCCGGCAATACCACCGCGCACACCAATCAGTGGTGTAAGACAGGAGCGTCCGATTTCTGATGGCACTCGGTTGGCAAAAATCTTGTCAAGCCATGCTTGTGAACCAGCGCCCTTAATAACGTAGTTGGCAAAGTTGGATATATCTATTACACCGACGTGATCACGCAGCATACGCACTTCATTGCCCACTGGTTCAAACCAGTTTTGTCTTGTAAAACCATTGGTTTCTTCGGTGCCTGGTGTTTCAGAGAACCACAGTGGGTGTTCCCAACCTGCGTTAAGGCCAAACACGCCACCCATGTCTTTCTGCATATCATAGACAGGGCGTGTGCGGGCTGGACGACCAGCGCTGCGTTCTTCGTTAGGAAAGTGAATGGAAAAACGGCGTTGATATTGGTCACGTACACGGGCGTTAGTGAATTTTTTGTCTGCCCACTCATCAAAGCGTGCCAGATCCCAGGCAAACATATCGTATTCTGCTTCGCCTTCAATAATCCATTGCGCACTCATTAAACCCAAGCCACCAGATTGTGAAAAGCCAGGGATAATACCCGTACAGCAAAAGTAGTTTTGAAGTTCCGGTACTGTGCCCCACAGGGCATTGGAATCCGGAGACCAGATCATAGGGCCATTAATAACTTGCTTGACACCCGCTTCGGCTGCGGCTGGAACACGTTCAGTTGCACGAATAACGTTTTCCATAATACGTTCAAGATCATCTGGAAAAAGATCATGTGCAAAATCGAGCGGAGTGCCTTCTTCAGCCCAAAATTTCATGTCTTTTTCATACGCCCCAATGAGTAATCCATTGCCTTCTTGTCTAAAGTAATACTCTCCATCACGATCAGCAATGGAAGGCAAACGCCTTCCCATGTTCTCCACCTCTTGCATTGATTCGGTGACAAAGTACTGATGTTCTGTTGGGACGAGTGGCAGTGTGATACCTGCCATAGCAGCTACTTCTCTTGCCCACAGGCCGCCGGCATTGACTACCCATTGCGTTTTAATATCACCTTTTTCTGTTCGTACAATCCAACTGCCATCGGCTTGTTGATCGGTACCAATGACCGGGCAGAAGCGTTCAATAGTGGCTCCGCGCTGGCGCGCACCAGCAGCGTAGGCATGGGTTACACCAGAAGGGTCAACATTACCGCCATCGGGTTCGTACATAATGCAGCGAATATCATCAAACTGAGCGAGAGGGTGTAACTCTTTTGCTCGGTCTTTATCAATTTCGTGAAAATTCAGGCCGTAAAGTTTAGCCTTTGCTTCCTGTAATTTTAATTGGTACTGACGTTGCTCAGTTTGTGCAAGATACAACGAGCCTGGCTGAAACACACCACAGCCCTGGCCGGTTTCTTTTTCCAGCTCTTTGTACAGGTTCATTGTGTAGTGCTGTATGCGAGAAATATTATTGTTGTCATGCAGCCCGTGGATATTGGCGGCCGCATGCCAAGTAGAGCCACTGGTTAATTCATCGCGTTCCAGTAACACCACATCACTCCAGCCGAGCTTGGTGAGATGATAGAGAATGGAGCAACCAACAAGGCCTCCGCCGATAACGACGGCTTGTGCGTTTGTTTGCATGAATGTTTCCCGCTAAGTGTAAAATTAATTAAAGGTAGTAATACTTTGTTAAGCCGCGATAGTTTGCATCGCCGCTAAAAATTGAGTGACTTCTTCAATACTGTTGTAGTGGCACATGGAAACGCGTATGCAACTGTCCATATTCAGTGGATCCAGAATATTGCCTGAGTAATGATCGGCCTTACGTAAGTGTGTGCGGATGCCCTGTTCGTTTAGTTGCTTTACAACATCGACCGAAGGCACGCCTTGCACAACCAGAGAGACAAGCCCCTCGCGCGCCGGGTTGTCTGCGCCACCAATAATCGTCACCTTGTCCATTTTGGACAATCCAGGCAAGTTGCCACTGCCGTGGATCATCGCATCGGTTAGTGCTTTTTCCTGTGCATGGATAGCAGCCCCAGCTGCAACAATTTTTTCTCGTCTGTCGCTTGTATCTGAAACCTGTTCCCCGAGCCATTCGATATAGGCAGATACATTAGAGAGCGTGGCGTAAGCACCCGTGTCTCTTGTACCCATTTCCCAATTGTCTTCAGGGCCGTTGTTGAGATTGTTGTGAGGGACTTTGGTCAGGCGCTCTGAGATCCATGCAAGCCCATAGCCGTGCCTTGAAAACATCTTATAAGGTGATATTACATATCCATCTACATCGTAAGCTGTCAAGTCGATACGACCATGTGCTGCATGCTGAATACCATCAACAATGATGAGGCACTCTGGCGATACAGCTCTGATTTCTTTTACCACTGCTTCTATATCGACACCCATACCAGTGACAGGGGACGTATGCAGAATGGTTGCCACCTTGGTATCGGCAGTGATATGAGCTGCGTAGGCTGTTGCCTCGATAGTGCCACTGTTGTTGTCATGCTCTATGAGTACGTGTTTTTGGCCAGCTATTTTTGCCCAGCGATCGCAGGCGCTGCGAGTTGCAGGGTGTTCCAGAGTAGAACCCAATACCACACCTGGTCCGGTTGCAAGGCATGCGTTCATGATCAGACGAAACAGTAATTCGGTGCCACTCTCACCAACAAAAAATTGCCCACCAGTGGCGTTCATCAAAATACGCATATCGTCTTTGGCTTTGTTGATAACCCGCACCAGCTCATGGCTGCCTGGATTGTCCCGCCCCTGATTGTCCGGGATGGCAGCATAGTACTGAGAGGTATCAGTAACCGAATTTAGAGTGAGTGCGCCACCGGCGTTTTCAAAGAAGATACGCTTACCTTGTATCGGGCAATGATCGATCTGTGCAAATCGCTCACGTATCTGCGTCATGACTTGTTGAGGAATTGGAGGCATTTTGGTTCTGTATTAAAGACGATTTAAGGTACAGCCTAAGCCTGCATTGTAAGGCCGTCAAGCTGTTACGGTTTGGCCTGTTTTATAAGGTACTGGATTTGTCGTTACAGGGTAGATGAGGGGGGTAAGTGATGTTGGAATTACAATCCAACTGCATTGTCGGGATGGCCTTCGTCTACTTTTGCAGCATTGCCCCAACCGGATTTTCTCGCCAGAATTTTTGTCAGCTTTTGAGTGTTGGATTTAAATTTGACGGCGTAGGCAGTTTACCCCTGCCATTAATAAAATAGCGCTTATCTCTCTTATTAAATATCCAAATGATTTGTATTGATTGTTTGAGTCATTTACGATGGCAAGCTGTTTCAAATCAAGGCTAAGGCATGGGTTCTCAATCAGTCAGGCTAGGTGTGGATATCGGTGGCACGTTTACCGATGTAGTGCTCGAAACTGCATCAGGTCTGCACTCGATCAAGGTCCTGACCACCTATGCTGCCCCCGAAAACGCCATCATCGATGGCATGCATCAGGTATGCAAAAAAGCGGGGGTTACACCTGAAGCTATAGAGCAGGTTATACACGGAACAACGCTTGCCACCAATGCGCTTATAGAACGCCGCGGCGCTAAAACCGCTTTGATCACAACCGATGGTTTTCGGGATGTGATCGAAATGCGCACCGAGAGCCGCTTCGAGCAATACGATTTGAATTTGAAGTTGCCAGACCCACTACTACCGCGCAATCGCCGTTATGTGTTGAAAGAACGTGTCGATGCAAGCGGCAAGGTGCTCATCAATCTTGATCGACAGGCAGTAGAAGCAGTAGTAGATGAGTTGGCCGCTGCTGCTTATGAGAGTGTGGCTGTGGGGCTATTACACTCGTATGCGAACGATACTCACGAGAAATTAATTGCCGAGGTACTGGCTACAAGAATGCCACAAGCCATGGTCTCTTTATCGTCTGAAGTATCGCCTCAAATGCGTGAATACGAACGCTTCAATACCACCATCGCCAATGCCTATATCAAACCGCTGATGAAGTCGTATCTTGGCAGACTAAAAGAGAGACTTGCAAATGAGGGTGCAGAATGTCCTGTGTTTTTGATGCACTCGGGTGGCGGCATCATGTCTTTGGAATCTGCCGCAGAGTTTCCGGTACGGTTGGTTGAATCAGGCCCTGCTGGTGGCGCTATTTTCGCCGCTGATATTGCGGCAAGGCATGGGCTGGATAAAGTACTCAGTTTTGATATGGGTGGTACAACAGCCAAAATATGCCTAATAAAAAATCAAACACCAAAGACGGCGCGGGTTTTCGAAGTCGCGCGAACTTACCGATTTAAAAAAGGTTCTGGCATGCCGATCTCAATACCGGTTATCGATATGGTTGAGATAGGTGCTGGAGGTGGGTCATTAGCGCATGTCGATGTTCTTAATCAGATCCGCGTTGGCCCTGAGAGTGCCGGCTCTGAACCTGGTCCTGCCTGCTATGGTCGAGGTGGTGAACGACCTGCGGTAACAGATGCAGATTTAATCCTTGGGAAGTTAGACCCGGACAACTTTGCTGGTGGCTCCATTGCTTTGCACAAGGCAGAATCTGCCAAAGCGCTGGATGCACACATTGGTCAATCGCTTAAAATGGATGCAACTGAATCTGCCTGGGGGCTTGCTGAAGTTGTCGATGAGAACATGGCCAATGCTGCGCGCGTGCATGCGATAGAAAACGGCGAAGATTTAAGTGAATACACGATGATTGCATTTGGTGGTGCAGCGCCTTTACATGCAGCCAGGCTTTGCGAAAAGCTGGGCGTCACTCGTTGTCTTGTGCCACAAGGTGCCGGTGTCGGTTCTGCCATTGGTTTTTTGCGTGCCCCCTTTAGTTTTGAAGCGAATCGTTCGGTGTTTATGCGTATGTCAGATTTTGATGCTGCTATGGTGCAGTCTTTATTTTCAGAAATGGAAGAAGAGGCTACACGCTTTGTTCGCTCTTGTGATTCGAACGCCAATGTTCTTGCAGAGTACAAAGTGTATATGCGTTACTCAGGTCAGGGTTGGGAAATTCCGGTACCACTGACGAGTGCTCAGGTTAATACTCCACTCAGTGGAGATTTATTATCTTTGTTTGAAAAACATTATAGAGCACTGTTCGGTCGCACTGTCGATGGCATGGAAGTCGAAATAACGGTATGGTCTGTTAATGCATTTACAGAAGTGCCAGCAGTAGATAAATTAAAAGTACCCGCTGCAGGTAGCGTTGTGCAATCCGATATTCAACGTGCATTGTTTGATCCAGGGACTGGAAAAGAGGCAGCAGCAAAAGTCATAGAACGTGAGTTTTTCTCAGCTGGGGCAACCGCAACGGGCCCGGCATTAATTACTGAAGATGAAACCACCATCGTAGTGCCCTCAAGTCGAGATGTTCTGGCGCTAAGTGACGGCACGCTTGATGTACGGGAGAAGGCAAATGGTTAAGCACAGTACAGTTGCTTATCAAGTGATGTGGAATCGACTGATTTCAGTTGTTGAAGAACAGGCGCAAGCACTTATTCGTACCGCGTTTTCGACCTCAGTGCGTGAGGCGGGGGATTTATCTGCCGGTGTATACAACGAAAAAGGTGAGATGCTGGCGCAAGCGGTAACCGGTACACCTGGCCACGTTAACGCAATGGCGGATGCAGTTGGTCATTTTATTCGTCGTATTGGATCTGAAAACATGTTTGATGGTGATGTCTATATCACTAACGATCCCTGGGAAGGGACAGGGCACAAGCACGACATCACCATCGTTACCCCCTCTATGCGAAACGATCAACTTATTGGTTTTTTTGCCTGCACAGCTCATGTAACCGATATTGGTGGTCGAGGTTTCGGTGCTGATGCCAATGATGTGCACGAAGAAGGTTTATACATTCCCATTATGAAGTTTGCTGATCGCGGTGAGGTTGATCAAACTTTGTTATCAATTGTTCGTGGCAATGTGCGTGAACCTGACCAGTTGATCGGGGACATATTCGCTCTCTCTACCTGTAACGAGATTGGTTATCGCAGACTTATAGAAATGATGGATGAATTTGTACTGGAGGACCTTACCGGTATTTCTGAATTTATATTAAGTCATTCGCGCAGCGCTACCCTGGAGCGCATTAACGCGCTTAAGCCAGGTGTGGCAACAGGTCATATGCGCATTGATGGTTATTCTGCACCAATAGATTTAAACGTTAAGCTTACGATTGAAAAAGATCGCATGATCACAGACTGGGAAGGCACCAGTGGTCTTGATAAAAAAGGCATTAACGTACCACTGGTTTATACCAAGGCTTACGCCTGCTATGCATTAAAGTGTGCTATTGCACCAGAAATTCCAAATAACGCCGCATCACTTTTACCGTTTGAAATTACAGCGCCAGTCAATTCCATTGTTAATGCGGTATTTCCAGCACCGGTAGCGTTGCGCCATGTTATTGGTCACATGGTGCCCGACACTGTTTATGATGCACTCGATAAACTGTTGCCTGATATTGTCCCGGCAGAGGGGGCTGGATGTTTGTGTAACTTCCAAGTGAGTCTGCGACCGCGTACTGATGAAACACCGCCAGAGGATGCCGTGCGTTCAGAAGTATTAACATTTAATTCGGGTGGCTCTGGCGCAAGACCCACGTTAGACGGTATGTCGGCTACCGCATTTCCATCGGGTGTGATGACCATGCCGGTTGAGGCAACCGAACAGGTTGGGCCAGTGATTGTCTGGCGTAAAGAACTCAGACCTGATAGTGGTGGTGCAGGCAAGTACCGAGGTGGTCTGGGACAATACATGGATGTGGGTGCGCGTGAAGGGCATGAATTTGATATTTCAGCCATGTTCGATCGCGTTGATCATCCAGCTCTTGGGCGACGTGGGGGTAAACCCGGCGGCGCCACAACTATTGTGCGCAGTGATGGCGAGGCCATGCAAGGCAAAGGTAGACAGTTTGTGCCACACAGTGAAAAAGTCATGATGGGATTTCCGGGTGGGGCTGGTTACGGTGATCCACTTGAGCGTGACGTAAGTCTTGTTAAACGTGATCTGGCTTTGGGGTATATTTCAGCTGAACACGCTGCACAGCACTATAAGCTCTCCGCTAACGATATTGAAGATGTGCTTGATAAGGCCGGGCGTGGAGAAGAGGTATAAGTGCGACTTATCAGAACGACTTAAGAACGCGAAGTAAAAAAAGCAAAATTAAACGCACAATTTTTAAACTCAATGAGTTGCAACAGAATGAGGATTGATTAATGGCAATTGGCAATATGGCGGCAGTACCGACGAAATCAAACTATGACGTCATCATAGTCGGTGGCGCTATTATGGGTTCATCCACTGCATGGTTTTTGTCAGACAATAATGACTTTAACGGTTCTGTGCTGGTAGTTGAACGTGATCCATCATTCGAATTTTGCTCAACATCACATACAAATTCGTGTATGCGCCAGCAGTACAGCACGGCGCTGAATGTTCGCATTTCGCAGTTCGCTGCAGATTTTGTTACCAATATTCGCCAGCACATGGGGGGTGATGAACGCATCCCGGAATTATCCATTCGTTCATTTGGTTATATGTACCTTGCAGATAACGAGGACTTTGCCAATGTGTTACGTGATAACCAAAAAATACAGCTTGAAGCCGGTGCGGCTACGCAGTTAATGACACCAGAGGAAATCAAAGCCAGCTATCCGTTCTACAATGTTGATGACATTGTTTTGGGTTCGATCAATTTGGTTAATGAGGGTTATTGGGATGGTGCAGCTGTGTGTGATTGGTGGCGACGCCAAGCCCGTGAACGCGGTGTCGAGTATGTCTCAAACGAAGTTGTCGCTATAGATAAAAATACAGCCGGCACCCGCGTAAACAGCGTCACTTTAAAATCGGGCGAAGTTATTTCATGTGGTCATCTGGTTAATGCATCCGGGCCAAGAGCCGACAGAACGGCGCGCATGGCTGGCATTAATGTTCCCGTTGAGCCGCGTAAACGCTATAGCTGGGTATTTAAAGCTGATAAGCCACTGGATCGTGATTTACCTTTAACCATTGATCCATCAGGTGTGCATGTACGCGAAAACGGTGGTGGGACTTACCAATGTGGTGGCCATGCTGATATTGATCCTGCAGTGGAGTTTGATGACTTTGCGATGGATCAATCTATTTGGCAAGAGCATGTATGGCCAGTGCTTGCCAATCGCATCCCGCAGTTTGAAGCCATCAAAGTGACGAGTGAGTGGGCTGGCCATTATTCCATGAACACCTTTGATCATAATGCGATCATGGGGCCACACACAGAAGTTGAAAATTTTGTATTCCTGAATGGTTTCTCTGGGCATGGTTTACAGCAGTCACCTGCAATGGGCAGAGGAACAGCCGAATGGCTCACCTATGGCGAATACCGTAGCCTGGATTTGTCGCCATTTAAATACGAGCGTATTGTTAATAATAATCCGATCATTGAAAAAGCCATTATTTAGTCTGCTCGAAAAATACATTTTATCCAGAGACAAGCAACAAAATGAAAAAACTGGTTTTAACAGGTGCTGCAGGCAGACTTGGTTCATATCTACGCGAACCCTTGTCAAAACTGACAGATCAACTTGTTCGTGCGATTGATACACCCACAACTGGCTTTAGTGTAGTGTATGGAGTGCCTAACAATGATCGTGCGCCGGTTGATAACAGTGCTGTCAGTTACCTTGGTTATAAGCCAAAAGACAATGCAGAACAGTTCGCCGACAAAATCTTGAAAGACGCGCCTGTTGCCGATACTAATGATGTTGCACAGATGTGCCACGGCGGGCCGTTCGCTTCAATCGAGCTGGGCAACAGCGGGCTTGCTACGATGAATATCGTAGATGATAAAAAGCAGACCTAAATCGCCTGCAGATCTATCGAGTGCTATACCGGTCTGGTTTACCTGGAGGAATATTCCATGTCTGTTTCCAGTCAAATCGAAAACAAAGTCAATAAACTCGTTAGTGCAACAAACCCTGAAGAAGTCAAAGCCGCATACAAAGACTGGGCCGACAGTTACGATGACGATCTCTCCGGGTTCGGCTATGTAGCACCACACGTTGGGGTGCAACTTTTTGCCCGTGCACACAGTGACAAACAAGGGCTGATCCATGACGCTGGCTGCGGTACCGGGCAGGTAGGGCAGCTCCTTCATGCCGCTGGTTTTTTAAATATACATGGCTCGGATTTCTCTCCGGAAATGCTTGCGGTTGCAAAGAATACCCAGTGTTACATGCGGCTATTTAATGCTGATTTTGGCAAGGTGCTCGATTTACCCGATAATCATTTTGATGCTGCAATTTCCATTGGTGTGTACACAAAAAGATTCAACGATCACTTTCTTGCTGAAATGATTCGCACCATCAAACCTCAGGGTCATTTTGTTTTTAGTTGCAGAGAGTTGTACTTTGATGAGGTGATGCTCACAGTTTCTGACATGCTCAAGTCTAAGTCGATTAAAAATGTTTCTATCGAGTACAGTCCCTATATGACTGGTCAGGGTGCCTCGGCATTCTACATAATTGTGCAAAAGTACTGATTCTTGACAAATTTCTACTAAAATTTGCCAGTTTTATTGCATTCATACAAAACTGTATAGTGCGAGTAAGCGTGGTGTCATGCTTCGAGACGATACTTGTCGATTGTTCGGTGCGAAGCATCTGGATGTACCGATGTTTATAGAGAGTTTTGTGAGTAAAAATGCATATTTTATTAGTTGAAGATGATCCATCAACGGCCACCTACGCCACTAACGGCTTTACTCAAGCTGGCCATGTTGTCGATGTAATTGAAGATGGAAAAGAGGCCATGATCCAATGCATGCAAACGCAATACGATGTACTTGTGGTGGATCGAATGCTTCCAAGTATGGATGGCCTGTCGTTACTAAAGGCCATCAGAGCCGCTGGCATAAAAACGCCTGCTATATTTCTAACGGCCGTCTCTGGGGTAGATGACCGAGTAGCCGGCCTCGAAGCAGGTGGCGATGATTACCTGACAAAACCTTTTGCTTTTTCAGAGCTACTGGCGCGTGTCAATGCGTTGGGTCGAAGACCAGCTGAGTCAGTGGAGCAAACCAATATGCAGGTTGCTGATCTGCATATGGATCTTTTAAAACGTACCGTTAAGCGTGGTGATGTTGACATCGACTTGCAGCCGCGAGAGTTTGTTTTGCTTGAAGTGCTTATGCGCAATGCGGGTCGTGTTGTAAGCAAAACCATGTTGCTTGAGCAAGTGTGGGATTTTCACTTCGATCCCAAAACCAGCGTGGTAGAAACGCACATCAGCAGACTACGTGGCAAGATTGACAAACCGTTCGAAGTCCCCTTGCTGCACACTATAAGAAATATCGGTTACAGCCTGCACGCTCCGCGTTAAATAAAATTAGGTACGCTTAGACAAAAATGAGACTGCTCAACAGCATCCCGTTTCGGCTTGCAATAGCATTTACTATTTTATATCTCGTTTGCATGAGTATTGGCACTTTTGTCCATTACAACAGCATGCGTGAAAGTGTTCGCGCTCAGATTGACAGATCGTTGGTCGAAAAGCATGAGCTTGCAAACAAGATATTTACTCAGGTGGGGATTGATGCAGTAACCAGGGTTGTTTCCGTGCAGAACAATGTTCCAATGGAGTATTCTCTTGGCTATCACCTTGAATCAAGTACCGGTGAAAGGCTTGCAGGAAATCTGGATTCCGCTGCAAAAGATGGCTGGAGCGATGTGCATGCTTCAGAAATCGGTATGCGTAATGATCAAACGTACCGTTTCTACTCTTCAAAAATAGGTGATAACGTATTCTCCACCGGGCGTAGTATGTCTGCACTTGATGATTTGCGAATACATTCAGTTAAGAGTTATTTGGCAACCAGTGCTGTAACCTTGATGATCGCCTGGATTGGTGCAATTGTACTGGCCTCCAGATCACATTCCAGAGTGCGCGGCATTGTCAATTCCATGGACCGGGTTGCGCGTGGAAACCTGGATGCGCGACTACCCATCAGCCAACGTGATGATGATATCGATATGTTGTCTGGCAACATGAACGATGCGCTGTCCTTGTTGCAGCTTCAGGTCAATGGAATGAAACAGGTCAGTGCGGATATCGCTCACGATCTAAAAACGCCGTTAAACCGGCTGTACATTCGGATTGAGGAGGCTGTAGAAAAGTCTCATCGTGGCGAATCTGTTGTGGAAGAGCTGGAAGCTGCAGCCGGAGAAGCGGCTGATATCAATAGTACGTTTGAAGCGCTGCTGCGCATTGCTCAAATAGAAGCGGGTGCACGCAAGTCCAAGTTTGTTGGTTTGGATCTATTGCCAACGTTGCACACTGCTGCAGAAGTTTATGATGCTGTGGTAGAGGAGCAGGAACAAACATTTCAATTGGTGCTTGATCCGAGTGTTGAACTCAACGCAGGCTTGCACCTTATAGGCGATAAAGATTTACTGCTGCAGATGATTGTTAATCTGATCGAGAATGCCATAAGGCATTGCCCCAAGGGCACACACATCGAACTCTCTTCTGGTGTTGCCAATGGCGCCGTCTGGTTAAGCGTTTCAGACAACGGACCAGGTATACCTGCGGAAGATCGCGACAAGGTTTTTCAGCGTTTGTATCGTTTGGAAAAGAGCCGCACTACGCCTGGCTCGGGTCTCGGATTGAGCCTGGTCAAGGCTGTGGCTGATCTTCACTGTGCAACTATAACGGTAGGGGATAATGAACCAGGGCTTATTATCAAGCTCAATTTTGATAAGGACTGCCCGGTAGACTAAAGTTGTACAAACTACCCCATTTGGGTTGGGGGAGTTACGAAGGTGATAAAATAATGGCTTGCGGAACTACCTTTTCTGTTTTGCTTAAGAGCATGTTCAAACAGTCTGATGCCTCATACCCGTCTAGGAGTTTGTAGCAAGGTAAACACTCTTGAGCTTTTTAGACAGTCTGACCGTCTCTTGCAATGACTCTGATAGGTCTGGAATGGCATCTGTTGCCAATTTAATGTTGTTGCAGATGGGGCTAATTTGCCCATGGCGATATTGAACTTGGTGAACTCCATTTAACCGCCCTCTTCATTCTTGACAGCTGATACCTACCCGCCTTTAACGGCTCGATGGATGGTTGAACGGCTAACACCAGTTGCCCAAGCTGTGTAGTCAAAGTGTGTTTCATGGGATATCTCAGACCATCTCATGGGATGTACCACGGCTCGTTTCACCACATCTCAACACTTTGAAAGCCGTTATTTAATAGGCTTCTCAGGAGGCATCCCACATCATCCCAACTAGCATCCCATCCGATTTTTAAAGGTCGAGGGGAGTTCAGCCGATCACTTGACTGTACACATAAATGTACATACAATTTGTTTGAGGGCGCCTACCTCTTATAAGCGGGCAAAACCGGAGCAGACACCAGCATGTTTTTGATTAAGAGATATTTAATATGCAATTTGAGTGGGACGACCGGAAGGCCGCTACAAATTTTAAGAAACACAAGATTCATTTTGAAGAAGCAGCCCTAATATTCGAGGGGCCTACGCTTACTCAATTTGACGATGAGAACGAAGCTGGGGAAGGGCGATATGCCAGTATTGGACTGATACGTGGCGTAGCCCTTGTCGTTGTGATACACACCGACAGGGACGGCGTTACGCGGTTGATATCGGCTAGGCGAGCTACCTCCGGCGAACGGAAACAATACGATGCCTACATCAAAGAAAAAACTGGATGATCTATCGATTTCAGATGATCGACTGACCGAGCTGGCCGCCATGCCTGACGAGGATATCAATACCAGCGACATTCCAGAATTAACCGAGGACTTTTGGAAGAACGCCAAGGTACGTTATCCGTCGGAGGGAAAAGAGCGTCTGACAGTCCGGTTCGACGAAGACATGGTGCAATGGTTTCGATCACAGGGCAGGGGATATCAGGCCAAAATGAATGCCGTATTGCGTTCGTTTTACGAGGCCCATAAATAACCATAAAGCTAACCGTAAAGCTCAGCTTTCTCATACTACTGACCGCAACCACTGAAAGCTTTGCTCAAAGCACAGTTCAGGCATAGAAATAATATTTGGGTTGATCATTGGCGGTCTCATGCTTTTGATGGTGCTGGAATGGTTATTAGAAACCGCCGGCAAAATCTACGGCTGGATTTTCATGCCTGATGTGATGGAGAAGAACAGGATTGAACGTATCCAAGCGGAGAAAAAGGAAGAAGAAGAATGCAAGAAAAAAAGTAATCATTTCTATAAGCTTATACCAGCCCTCAAAGCCAGCCTTCAAAGCCAGCCTTCAAAGCCTGTCGTGCTCAAACCCAATCACTACCATCCAGTGCTTTTCTGGCCAGTTTGAAATATGACAAGCTAAGGTCGCCCCCTGTGAAATGCATTGCACTTTACGCTTTGAGTCTTTAGCGCTTTATTTTATTATTTGCCGCAACTGCGAATGCTCTCACAGAAGCAATACCTCGACTTAACCCATTTTGTGCACTTCCGCTAACAAAAGAGTTACCCATGGATAGGGTTTAAATAGTGGAGAGTTACATTGTGGTATTGGAATCATAGTCAATCAAGTCGCGCATCAGTCGTACTTGCTAATGAAACTAGCTTTCTTGTCGGTCATTGTGAGCTGGACGATGTAGAACGTGTTAGACATGCGCTTGATGGGCTTCAAAAGCCTGTTGATGTGCTTGGTGCAGATAACGTAACGGTAGTGCCGTACATGCAAGTCAGAGAGGTGTTGCTGATTGAGGGTGAGCCAACAGTCAGTGTATCCTTTGAAAATAACAATGCAATTGAAACCGTAAAGCTGTTTTTTTCCGATTTCGATTACGCACTTGATTTTATTAATTACCAATCACCTTTTCTGCCGACCAGTCTGGCGCAGAAAAACACTCAACAGTCCGTGTTATCAGCAATAGGTTTACCTTTGATCTATTTTCTGCTGCTGGCACTTGCTGCATTGCTTCTTTGGGATAAGTACCGAGTACCTGTGTTCACAGTTGGCGGTGTGGCTGCGCTCGCCATATCGTTGTGGTTGTTCCAGCGTTTGCGCTCCAGGGAAAAGTGGATAAGCTGGGGCCTCGCCTCTGTTAAAGCGCCAAGCCTTGCAAGCACGACCATTAAATCAAGAGGCTTTGCATTTGGGATTATGGGTTTTCTCGCTCTTGCTATTGTGGGCATGCTTACGCCCGACCGCTATGGGGAAGCCGCATTGTTTGATGCTGTGTCTTCTGGTAGCACGTCTGCGTCGGATGTCAGCCAGGCAATTACGCGAGGTGCTGATATTAACTATCGCGACTCAAATGGCGTATCTGCATTGCAGCTAGCGATTGATTTTAAAGAGCACTCACTGGCTATTGCTTTGATTCAGGCGGGTGCAGATGCTATTGGCTTAATGCCGGATCATGCAACTGGGAAAGAAGTATCATCGCTGGAATACGGGATAAAAGCGGCCGCTCCAGCTAACGTGATTTATGCTCTACTTGATAGAGGGGCTTTGGTGGCGGCTGAGCGAACTGGCTTTTATGCTGCAGAGTATGCGAAAAATAACGATGACAAGTTATTACTTAACTTGATAAATGCTCAATTTATAACTAAATGAGCTCTAATTTAACTGATTGCAAACAGGCTTTTTAAGCTGCTTTATATATTGCGTTATGCCTTAGCGTTTTGCCTTAGCGCTTTACCTTAGCTTTTTGCCTTAGCGTTTTTGCCGCTGCGCTTTGTAGCGCTTTGCCCCAGCGCTTCGTATCGCACAAGACATTGAGCACCATAAATTGTAGTTTGAAATAAGCATCCAGGCGGCTAGGGATCAGCCACCCAGATCGGTTTCTATAAGTTTAAGTCGCCAGGCGTATAAACTGGCGACGGAGTATTTTAAAAACCCGCTTAAACTAAGCCGCGTGTTCTGCTGCGATGATGTTGGCTTTGAGCTTTTTCATTGCAGCCTTTTCGATCTGCCGGATACGTTCTGCCGAAACATCATAACGCTCCGCCAATTCGTGCAAGGTTGCTTTCTCGTCTGACAGCCAGCGTTGTTCCAGGATGGTACGGCTACGCTCATCGAGTTCATTCATGCTGGCGCTTAAGCCCGCAAGATCTCGTTGTTTGCCATCATCGCGTTCTACCACACTCGATGGGTCCATATCGTCTGCGTGCAGCACATCTGATGGTGCAAGTAAACGTTCGTCGCTACTCGAACCCACCGGTGCATCAAATGCGCTGTCGTGGCCGTGCATGCGCGATTCCATTTCCTTAACGACCGCGGGCTCGACACCCAGGTCTTCAGCAACCGCTTGCACTTCTTCCTGGCTAAACCAGTTGAGCTGTTTTTTTGCACTGCGCAATTTAAAGAAAAGCTTGCGCTGTGATTTGGTTGTGGCCACTTTCACGATGCGCCAGTTACGGATGACATACTCATGGATTTCGGCGCGGATCCAGTGCACCGCAAATGAAATCAAACGCACGCCTTTGTCGGGGTCAAATCGTTTAACTGCCTTCATCAGGCCAATGTTGCCTTCCTGAACCAGATCGGCCAGTGGTAAACCGTAGCCTTTGTAAGTGCGCGCAATGTGCACGACAAAGCGTAACTGCGACATAACCAAATGGCGAGCAGCGTCGATGTCTTCGTTATCACGCAGGTTGCGCGCAAGCTTCTGCTCTTCTTCGACGCTGAGCAGCGTGATAGTGGAAATTTTGGCCAGATAGCCAGTCATGTCCTCTGCAACAGGTGGCAGGGCCATCGCATTGTTCTGTTTGATTGTAAGGGCGTTACTCATGTTGGTATCTCCCAGATGCTGTAATGCATCAATTTTAGCACTCACCACTATAGAGTGCTAATAATCGGCCAGGTTCCGTCCAACTCAAGTTTAAATGGTGTCATAGATTGTGAAGTTTTACGGCTTAAACACATATAAATCAATGATATAGGTGCTTTTTTGTCGTTATCTACGATTTGGTAACAAATGTGAAGACGGTTGGTATAAAGCGGCAATTGCGCCCAAAAGCCCGAGTAATGTGGCTGCGGCAACCACCAAAAAAAGCTGCTCCGGGCCCGGCGTACCGAGTGTGAAAGAGGAGCTATACAGGCTGGCAAGCGATGCGCTGGCGGTACCAAGCCATTTGAGCGTAACAAGCGATATCAGGCAGGCTACGAGGCCGCCAAGAAACCCGAACAGGATGCCCGAGTAAATCATTGGCCTGTGCAAAAAGCTGCGCTCTGCGCCTAGCAGATGTGATACTTCCAGTTCATGCTGGCGTCGCAGTAACTCCAGGCGCACGGTGTTGCCAATAACAAGTAAGGCTGTGAGTGTCAGAAAACCTGCCAATACCCAGCCAATACTGCGGCCAAGGTTCAGTAGCGATTGAAGGCGCTTGACCCATTTTAAGTCATACTGGACGCGATCAACTTCGGGCAGGGCGTTGAGTCTTTTTGCAAGCGTTTCAATTGTGTCGGCTTCAAGTGATTGCCGCGTTGGGAAAACGACTATTGCCCCAGGCAGCGGGTTTTCGCCCAACACATTGAGGGCATCCTGGATATTGGCTTGTTGCTGAAACACCGCTAAAGCCTCATCGCGCGAGATAAACTGCGTATTTCGAATCGCCTCTTGGGTACTTAAGCTGCGCGCAAGTTCAGCACCATCAAGGTCGCTTGTTTGTAGTTTCAGGTATACCGTCAAACTCTCTTCGCTAACCGTACTGGCACCCAGGCGCGAAAGCGAGTCTGCGGTAAAAAAAATCAATGCCGGCAGAGCCATGGTGATGCCAAAAACCAGCAATGTGCTGAGGCTGGACCAAGCTCGACGCTTTAATGCCGACAAGCTCTGAGCCAATGCATAGCCGCGTTTTGTGTAAGCCCACTTTTGCATGACCTGTTCTCTTAAATCTGCTCTTCAGTGTGGTATTGGTGTTGTATGCCTGTGTTCACGGCTGACACACTTTGCGCGCTTAACCGACCTTGCTTGAGTACCAAGCGTGGGAAATTAAAGGTGTTGAGCAAGCCACTGTCATGCGTGGCAACCAGTACCGTAACGCCGGATGCACTGAATTGCATTAGTAGCTGCATGATTTCTGCGCTGATCTGTGCATCCAGATTGCCGGTGGGTTCGTCTGCAAGCAACACTCGCGGGTGTGCAACAACCGCTCTTGCTATGCCGACTCTTTGTTGTTCGCCACCCGAAAGCAAAACAGGTTCATCGTGGGCGCGATGTTGCAACGCCACTCTGGACAGCGCTGCATTGACACGCTTTTGGATGTCTTTTAAACGATAACCACCAATGATCAAAGGTAAGGCGACATTGTCAAAAACCGAGCGATCATGCAATAGCTGATTATCCTGAAAAACAATGCCCATCTGACGCCGCAGCTGTGGCTCCTGACGAGGTTTAAGCGAGCGATAGTCAATGTTATCCACACTGATATCACCCTCGGTTGGTTTCTCAAGGCGTGTAATCAGTTTAAGCAGTGAGCTTTTACCCGCCCCTGAGTGGCCTGTGAGAAAGGTAAAAGACCCATCTGCCAAGGTGAAATTAACGTCACGCAGGGCAAAACGGCCCGGCGTGTATTCAAGGCTGACATGCTCAAAGCGGATCAATCGGTGGCCTCAGTATTAAACAGCGCATCAACAAAGCGTGTGGATTCAAAAACTTCAAGGTCAGCGACTTGCTCACCCACACCAATGAATCGAATAGGCAAGCCAATTTTATCGGCAATAGCGAAAATAACACCGCCCTTTGCAGTGCCATCGAGTTTGGTGATCACCATGCCATCAAGATCCATCGCTTCATTGAAATGCTCTGCCTGACTCAACGCATTCTGGCCAGTCCCGCCATCGAGCACGATCAAGGTTTCGTGCGGTGCTGCAGGATCTACCTTGCCAATCACACGCTTTACTTTTCGCAGTTCGTCCATCAGTCCGGCTTGAGTATGCAGTCGCCCGGCAGTATCGGCAATGAGCACATCGATGCCGCGCGCCGTTGCAGACTGCAGGGCATCAAACAGGACCGATGCAGAATCGGACCCCATCTCCTGCGCCACAACTGGCACCTGATTGCGTTCGCCCCAGGTTTGCAGTTGTTCGATAGCAGCGGCCCGGAATGTGTCACCTGCCGCTAACATCACGCTGAGTCCGCCATCTTGAATTTGCTTGGCTAATTTGCCAATGGTGGTGGTTTTGCCTGAGCCATTAACCCCGACCACCAGTATGACGTAAGGTGTGGATTGCTCGGGTATCTCCAGTGGTTTTTCTACCGGCTCCAGTATTTTGATCAGCTCTTCACGCAGTGCCTGGCGAACATCGTCTGCAGCCGAGAGCTTGTTCTGCCGACTTTTTTCTTCCAGTGCATCCATTACACGCTGGGTGGCTTGTACACCAAGGTCTGCCATGATGAGCTGATTTTCAAGTTCTTCGAGTAGCTCCGCATCAACCTTTTTATGCCCGCGCAAAAAATCCATGAGGTTGTCACGGAATCGAGAGCGGGTACGGGTGAGTTTTTTCTCTAATGGTGCACTGCTGGCTTCCGCGCTGGCTGTGTCCTCAGATGGGCTAGCTTCCTTGGCCCGGTCTGATTTCTGTTTTTTTAAAAAGCTGAAGATACCCATCTGATGTTATTGTCTTGTCGCGACTGTCAATTTTATCACTGCTTTATGTCCCCACACTCTAAACGTAGCTCATCTGGCCGCACTCGTCAGGCTAGTGGTCGCTCGGCGGGTCAGGTACGCATCATTGCGGGCCGCTGGCGAGGGCGCAAATTGCCCGTTATCGACGCTGACGGGCTGCGGCCCACCGGTGATCGTGTACGCGAGACACTTTTTAATTGGTTACAAATGCGTGTCCCCGGTGCGCATTGTCTGGATCTCTTTGCTGGCAGTGGGTCTCTGGGGCTTGAAGCTGCCTCACGTGAGGCTGCCTCCGTTGTATTGGTGGAATCCAATAAACGGGTAGCAGATGCTTTAAGAGACAGTATGCGGAGCTTGGGCATTGACGAACGTGTGAGCCTGCACACGCAAACAGCCGATGCTTTTCTGGATAATAACAAGGTTACCTTTAATCTCGTTTTTGTTGATCCGCCATTTGACAGTGGCCTGCAATTGCCTGTGGTGAGGCGATTGTGCGAAGGGCATTTACAGGCAGGCGCCTTGGTGTATGTCGAAGCTGCTCACAATACCTTGCCAGATGACGCCTTCCCGGATCAGTACGAGATTCTAAAACTGCAGCGCTTTGGTGATGTGAACACGTTCCTGTTGCAGTACCAATAGTGGCCATGTACGTTGCGTAAGTGGCGGTTTTCGCTCACACTTCTAACTTGAGTAACCGAGGGCGCCAGCATGCGCGTAACCGCTATATATCCGGGCACGTTCGATCCCATGACTGTGGGCCATATAGATGTGGCTCAACGTGCCAGTAAAATGTTTGATGACCTTATCATTGGTGTTGCAGGTGATCCGAGCGCAAAGAAAACACCGTTCTTTAACCTCGAAGAGCGAGTCGATATTGCTGGTGAGATCCTCAAAGATTTACCCAATGTCAAAGTCATGCCTTTTTCTGGCCTGCTGGTTAAGTTTGCGGCCAGTGTCGAGGCCAGTGTTATTGTGCGAGGTTTGCGTGCAATATCGGATTTTGAATACGAAGTACAAATTGCGGGTGTTAATCGGCACTTGTCTCCAAAGGTTGAAACCGTATTTATTGCAGCCTCCCAAGACTACACATTTTTGTCTTCCAGTATTGTTAAAGAAATTGCTTTGCTTGGTGGTGATTACAGCGATTTTGTTCATCCAAGGGTTATTAAAGAGTTTCAGCGTAAGATTGATGCCAGTGGCGTAGAACAATAGACGGAGCGGTGTGTGGGCCTTTTAATTACTGATGAATGCATTAACTGCGATGTGTGCGAGCCTGAGTGCCCTAATGATGCAATCTATATGGGTGAAGAAATATACGAAATACACTTTCATCTATGCACAGAGTGTGTCGGGCATTTTGATGAGTCGCAGTGCGTGATTGTGTGCCCGGTTGAATGTATCGTTGTTGATACCGATAAGCCTGAAACCAAACAGCAACTTCAGCTTAAATATGAAGGGCTGATGAAGCAGTCTTAAGCAGGTGTGGTGTTAAATAAATATGTCACCAATCATGTAGTCCACAGCATGCCCTGCGAGGATCACGCGATCGTTGCTATTCATTGTGCAGCTAATGTCGCCACCACGGCTGGATATCTGGCGTGCTTGCATTCTTTCCTTTCCTAAAACCTTCGACCAATACGGAGTTAATAAGCAATGCGCCGAACCTGTAACAGGGTCTTCGTCAATACCGAAGTTAGGTGCAAAATATCTCGATACAAAGTCGAATGATTTAGCGGGTGCCGTGGCAATAACGCCCCGGCTATCTAACTGCGAAAATTTTGTCAGATCAGGCGATAATGACCTGACTGTGTCTTCTGAATCAAATATGGCGACATAATCAATCTGATCAGGCGAGTAGCGTCCAAATTTAACTGAGTCTGGTTTTGCTCCCAGAGCTTCAGTGATTTTTTCAAGTTGATTACTTTCCTCTACTGCAATTGCTGGAAATGACATGGCCAGTAGATCATTTTCCAGACGTTCGACAGTTAGCCTGCCTGACTGGCGAGTGTCGAACGTAAGAACAGCTCCCTTAAACCCCTGGTGTTTTACCTGCACATATGCCGCAGCAAGAGTAGCATGGCCACACAATGCGACTTCAGCGGTTGGCGTAAACCAACGTATTTCCCAGCCATCACCGTTGGGAACTGTAAAGGCGGTTTCTGCCAAATTGTTTTCAGCCGCTATCGCTTGTAGATAAGTATCGTCAATCCATTGATCCAAAGGCACTACAGCAGCTGGGTTTCCTTTAAAAACCTGACTTGTGAAGGCATCAATTTGGTAAATTTTCACTACTATCTCCAATTGCGATCATGGTCATTGAGACGATACTGGTTATGTGACGTTTTAATTAGGCCCATCTCCGGGAGACACAAAGTGCCAACTGTTTGGATATTGCTTTAGGGCCTGTTTTTGGCACCAACCGAGCGTAGCCTATGCTATATATCCAAGCCTGTTTTCGGCTACAGTGTAAGTACCCCTGGATCTCTTTATAGAAAAGGCTTTGATGAATAGCGCTAAATCATTCTTCAGGAATCGACAGAAAACGCTAGGCATTGCAGCTACTATTTATGTGGTTTTGCTTATCGTTACTCATTGGCAGTTGCCATCAATGCATGTTTGGGTGATTGCTGCTGTTTTTTCAATACTGATGAATTTTACCTATCTTATTGAAGCGGTAGCGCTTCGATCTTTTGCGAAAACTGAAGCAATAGTAGCTACTTCATTAATTTTAGCCTCTATAACAGGCCTGTTGATAACTCCACTATTGCTGATCGCGGCGATTTTTGGGCATGGGGTATGGGATTTATTAAAGCACTTTGGCAAAGGTGTTCCCTTTTATTTTTGGTACACCTGTTCCTGTTTTTTGGTTGATACTGCATACAGCTCATCGCTGCTTTTTTACTATTTTAGATAATTTGTAAATAACTGACTTGGGGGTCTATCTGCCTATCATCCATACTTGATTGAGAGGCAAATTTCGGCTCATTATGGATATAGGAAAAATGTTTGCAATAGATTGGAAAACCTTGGTTTGGATGCATTATTGATGAAAGCCTGTCAGCGCTTAGATAATTCAGCCAATTATGTGTGTCTATGTTTCAAACACACGAAAATTATCACTGTACGAGTCCAACTGACACCTTAAGCACATTCGTGCCGTACGGGATTAAAACAACGTCATTCAAGGTATCCCTCGCTATATGCAGGATAAAGGCGTAAGGTGGTGGCAATTGTTGCCCGAATCCGTTCCTCTCTCGAGCCTAAATCTCTCGGCAGTTTTTAATACACAATTTTAATACGTCTGGAACAATGAGCGGCCTGTTCATTTACGTGCTTGCTAGCATCAACCCAGTGCGTAATTTCAAGAGACTCAATACATGGTTACTGATAAAGCAGCGCTCCAAGTCCCAGCGCCCGCTATTCTTTCTTATTTAAAAGATGTACCCAATCTTTGTTCACTAGCAGGCTTAGCGTGCACCTTATCTGCTATTTACTTCAGTATCATTGGTCTTTTTTACGCCGCTATGAT
>CALHRQ010000262.1 GCA_938038175.1 uncultured Granulosicoccaceae bacterium
CCAGCTTGATATTATGCACCAATACATTTAACGAATTCAATACAGCCTTAAACTCATCGTCGTCGAGAACAGACTCCATCTCTCGGCCCAAACTAGCGGCTATTTTTTCCACTACGGTAACAGGCTTGGTCGATGTGACAACAATTTCTTCAGCCTCTTCTAGCTCCGCAAGTACATCATGAAGCTTGATCTTAACTTGTTCCAAATTCACTCTGAGTAACACCCCTAATTCTGCCGATTAAAATAATCCAAGCTCTCTTGAAAAGCAGTTCCACCATCAGGGTCGTTTGGATTTCTCACAATGAAGGTACTCGTTCTCGAATCGTAAAAGGCCTCACGTCCACCACCAAGCTGCTTATGGTGCGTCGGATTATTCATAACACTTTCAGGATGATCCGCGAACTGCTTTTTTGTTTTAACAAAAGGAAACTGGCCTTGTTGCAAAACATGTTTTTCAAAAGCATGGCCATTAGCTAACTGCTGAGCACTCAGCTGTCGGTTGAGTAGCTGTTTAGTAGCATTATTTACAGCACTGTCTGCGCCCTTTGGAACAGAAGATTATTCGAAACATGGTTCCAGCACCTTGCCGTCAGACTCTACACTCATCTCCGCACCCCAGCCATACACGGAAACGCAACCCTCTGTATATTCAACTTCAATAATGGCTTCAGTAACGTCTCCAATACAATAAATTTGTACGGCTTTCCCTGGCAAGATGGCATATTCCCTCGCCCAGGGTTCCAATATCAACTTTATCTCGACACTTGAACAGTTTTTGTAGCTGAACGAAATACCTTTTCTCATGGGGAGGCTCAAAAGTTGTCCAAAATCTTATTCATTAGCACGACACGATTTGCAGCTGTTTGATTATTTGAGTTTCTTGCAAATTCATTGCTATAAAAGTCCCGCCACTCTGTTGCCATCTCTTTTGTCAAACCTTGCTGCTTCATCGTACCAACGGAGGTAGGGTTTATTTGCTTTAGACGATCCAATGCACCTTGTGGTCTACTCCCCCAACCGATGACTTCTTTACCAAATTGACTTTGAGTCATACCCAAAGGCCGACCGGGACGTGAAAGTTTGATCTTACCCAGTAAATATACACACCTCAAAAGCAATTATACTTGCAACAGAGGTGAATCATGGCACAACAAAAGAAACGCAAATCGACAAAGTCCCCACGCCGTCCATTTGGACCAGAGTATCGCGCTGAATGATCGCAAGTTGCCTTCGATGATGTACTGGCGATCCATGATTACATCGCTCTGGATTCGCCCTTTTAGCCGATCAGTTCATCGATAAACTCATGACAGCAACGGAGAAGCTATCGGATCACCCGGAGATTGGGCGGCGCGTACCCGAAGCCGACAACCCCGACGTTCGGGAGCTGATCTTTCATAGCTACCGCATCATCTATTTAATGCAGCAGGACAATAAGCAAACCCTTATCGTCACTGTCGTGCATGGCAGTCGCGACGTCGAAGGGCAAGAGCCTAAGCCTTGGGAGGTTGTCTAGCAACCTTTCCTAAACAAGTTTCTGCAATTTCCCTAACTTTTTTCCAGTCGTCGCTTGAAGCAAGTGCCTCTTCCGTCCACAGATCTTCTCTGTCGCTACCGCTCATACTGTTAATCTTTTCATCTAATGAACCAATTAGATTGAAAAGATCTTCTGATATTTCACCACTACCAAACTTTTCAGCAGCCAACACAGCGACGTCTTCATATTGAAGAGCCAACTCATCAACAGATACTCCGCCAATATCTTTCAAGTAACGAATTTGCTCGCGAGATGATAAAGACAAAACATGTAAGCAATCCGCTAGCTTGACTGTAAAATCACTCATGGCTTCACCGTATTACGTCAGATTTGCCAACGCCGGGAACATTAAAAAACATCGAAAGCAGCTTAGTCTATCTGCAATGTGTCGCCAACTCGCCGTTTCTCGCGAAAGTTATCATAAATGGCTCAAACGAGCGAGTAAAGCTAGCGTAAATAAGTTGCAGCAACATGACACAGACCGGCTTGTCAAAGGCTTGTTCTATAAGCATAAGCGCCGTTACGGAGCGCCACGTATAGCCAAAGTATTGCGCAATATCGGCATTGTCATTAATAGAAAAACAGTAGCGAAAAGCATGAAAAGACAGTGTTTGAGATCGAAGGCTGCTGGAAAGTATAAAGCAACCACCGATTCAAAACACAATCTACCAGTGAACGATAATTTACTACAAAAAGATTTTACAGCAACCGCGCCGAACCAAAAATACGTCCAAGACATAACTTACTTGAATACTGGTGAAGGTTGGATTTACCTGGCTCAGGTTGGATGTCGGGGTGATGATCAGGCTCGCCGTCTTGTCTTCATGGAACGGGCAGTTCAGCGCGTAATCCTTGCCGTGCTTCTTTAACTGATGGCCCTGGGATTCGGCCAACCGCACCAGTGATATCTCCTGTTTGATCTGCTCGATTACCGTCTCTGCCAGTCTTGCCATATCCGATTCTCCAGAAAACCTGTCAATACCCAAATAGGGTTTTATCGATACACCATTATTGGTATATTGATCAACCACACTTGGGTACCGGGAGATATCATCATGGGTGACTGCACTGCCATTTGGACAATTTGCATGAGCATCCAACAGCGGCTCATTTCCCTGCGCCGAGAACGCGACCTGACCCAGCAACAGATGGCCGATGCCATCGGTGTACACGTCAATCAGGTACGCCGCTATGAAGCCGGCGCCACACAGCCCTCGCTGGAGGCATTGAAGAAGATTGCCGTGGCCATGAGTGTCACCATCAATTCACTGGTCTTTGATGAAGAGGAACGCGGACCCGATGAGCAGCTACGCTTGCAGTTCGAGGCCATCAGCCATCTATTATCTGAGGAGAAGCAGGTTGTCAAGGAACTGCTCGATGGCATGATCATCAAGTACCAGTCGAGAAAATGGGACACCACACGACAAGCGGCTAAGGGTTAATGCTCTACAATTTTGAATGGGATCCGGTCAAAGCCCTGACCAATGCCAAAAAGCATGACGTCACCTTTGAACAAGCCACCGGGGTCTTTAAAGATCCGATGGCGCTGACGCTATTTGATCACGAGCAGTCCGATGACGACGAAGATCGCTGGATTACACTCGGCCTTGTTGACGGGCAGCATTATCTAGTCGTCGTACACACTTACCGTGACGAACACAACGACACCGTTACCATACGATTGATCTCGGCTCGGCACGCCACCAAGCACGAGATCGCACAATACCAAGAGTAAACACTATGCAAAATGAATACGATTTTTCTAATGCCGAGCGGGGTAAGTTCTATAACCCAGATGCTACGCACCAGCTACCGGTTTATCTGGAACCGGAAGTGCTCAGCTACTTCACCGACAAAGCCAAAACCAAGGGCGTTGAACTCAACACCCTGATCAATGATCTACTCAAGAAGGATATTGATTTGATTGAAGGGGTCAAGCCAACATCTTTATAGTGGGATCGTCTGTTGACGCAATATCAACAACATGGTTTAAACAGTTGAACCCATAATGCTTAAAGTGTCCAGGATAGCCTTCGCATGCACATGATGCATTAGACAGGTAATCTAAGTAGGCAGATTTTTCATAAATACAATATATCTTCCCTACAAATATCTCGCTGTCGCTTGGAGCTGCATATGACTCGTCGATGACAGAATAGCCAATGTAACTATCAAAATAAATCTCATAAGCATGGCTATCTACAGTCGACTCAATACCTTGTGCTGAAACCGTAAGATCTCCAACAGAAACAGCTTGAGCTTCTAAATTCACTCCAGCTTCTCTAATGACAATACGCAATGTATTGTTCAGATCTTCTTCAATTCCACCTAAATAAATATATTTGTGAGAATTAATTTGGTCAAAGTAATTCATACGGCCTAATCATCTCGCTTGAATCTAATCTTAGCTGACGTCTTGCCTCCGTTAAACATCTTACCAGAAGGCCCATCGGTAGACCGGGAAAAATCCCGAGTAGTAAACACTTTTTGCCCATCTTTGGAAAAAACATTGATTGGGCCTTTCGGAGTATCTATGACCGATTTATCAAAACCGCTATCCGAAAGATAATCTTCGAATTGCTGCTTTGTTTTATCAACTCGATAGTTAGGTATATTTGCACCGGGCGTGGTTACATCCTTGACGTTAATCCTATCCTTTGCACTGTTTGGAACATCAGGATAACCACGTAGCAGCAACGAGGCATTAACATCGCTTAAAACACCAGCCTGTTCCGCTACCTGTCTTATTTGATCAACATCACCATCAAATTCATCCAGTATTTTATCAAAGTTTCTATCAAATTCCCCCGGTACCGCAGCATCGACACGTTTTAAAACAGAGAATAAGCTGGCTAAACGCCCCACTTTAGCAACAACACCAATACCGGCGAACATGGAGCCTATCTCTAAAACACCAGTAGTTATCGATTCAGCGTATCTCCCTGCTGCCCAGTCGGCTGCTATTGGGTCTGTAATTCCACGCCATAAAAGTGATTTATCTTCCCTTATTGCTTTACCTATTTCTATTCCATGTACAACAGCATTAGCAATAGTTTGCTGACCATCGGCAAAACTTGGAAGCCACTCAGGTAGATCTCTTTCAGGAAACCAGTCTCTTAAAAGATCAAACAAAACTCCACTACCTGACAGATCTAAAGACAAGTTAACTAAGCCCTGACCAAGGCTAAGCAGTCCAGTACCAGCTTCGACGACAAAACTAACTGCAGCACGCTGTATGCCTGCTCTTTGAAAGATTAGCTCGGAAAACAGATTAACGTCTGGGATCTCGTAGGTTGGAGTTCCACCGTCAACACCACAGGTGACCTGATCTATATACCCGACACCGTTGTAGAGATAGAGCTCCCTGAGAAGATAAATAGAACTTGGTGTAAAGGATGGGTTGTAGCTATTAGCGAAATCTTCGTATAGTGGATGGCCAGTTAATTCAAACAGTAATGTAAAATAGGCCTGCCCTTGATTTGCTGCTGCATGACTAACAAGCAATTCGTACTGATCGCCATCAATGATGGTGCCTTGATTACCATCTATCGTTGGTAACCCAGGGCTCAAGCCAAGCACATCAGTAGAATTTAACGGGTCTGCTTTGGCATACAAATAGGTATTAACCCCACCCACAACTGATAAGGGGTCACTGGTTAAGTAGCGCCCTGTTTCAGGGTCGTAATCGCGTTGATAATTATAGTGTGTGCCGGTTTCACTATCCTCATATTGACCAGGGAAGCGATGTTTAAATTCAATATCTTCAACTAACTGTGTAGCCTTTCCAAACGGTGTGTAGTGTGCCTGCCATGCAATAAGGCCAGCATCATCACTGAGTATATGCGGTGTACCAACATTGTCAGTGTGTATAGCGTAGGTGTTTTCACCTGCAAAATAAACAACAGGCTGATGCTGTAAGTAGAGGGTATGTGCTACGTGCGTCTTTGATGCAGCATTGTCTACAGAAATTTCTGCAGATATTCTATTTCCATCGTACAAAAAGTAAGTGATACGTTTTTGATCAGCACTATAACTGACCTTTTTAATGCGCTCACCAAAACTATTGTAGGAATATTCAGCCAATAGAGTACCATCTTTAAAAATGCGTACTGGCCGTTGATTATTATTGTATTCATAACGCAGATTACCGCGAATTAAAGGCGAGCCACTGGCGTTGTACTTTAATTCTACAAACTCTTGTGTATCACCGCCAGTCAGAGCAACCAGCCTATTACCTTGCCCAGTGTTAGCATATTGGTATCGATTTTCTACATACGCTCCGTCAGGCTCCAGCACATTATCAGCGGTACGATTACCAGCATCGTCATAGTTAAAAAGATAACTGCCGGTTAAGGTACTTGCCGCATTTAAAAAGCCCTTACTATACGCAAACTTTTGCCCAATGCTGTTCTCATCGATACCGATAATACGGCCGTATTCATCATAGTGGTAGGCAAGTGTCAGAGTATCGCTGACTTCTATACTCTTAATGCGGCCATCGGATGCATGCCTTCTGGTGGTACGTTTACCGTTATGGGCGATGAAGCCTGTGATCCCATCACTTGGGTCTTCATCTATTTCAGCCAGGAGCACTTCTTGTTGCAGGCCTAAAAAGGAAGAACGCGTTACAGCTCTTAGCTGCCCTGCAAGAACGCCATTTTCGTAATAGTGATATCGAAGTGTTTGCCCGCCAGGCAAATCCCTGCCGCTAAGCCTGCCCTGATCGTCATAGCGATATTCCGATACAAAGCTCCTGCCATCAATGATACGCTCGTGTCGTAGCATCCGCGCATCACGCGTATAGCTAAAGCGTTCTGTCGTTGACTTGTTACTGGTTTCAGCCAGCAACCCTGTTTTTGTGTCGTACGAATAATGTGTATCACCATCAACACCGCTAACCAATGTAGGTCTATTGGCAGCATCCCATAGGTAGCGGGTGGTATTTCCAGTCGGATTTGTCCAACCAACTCGATTGCCTGCAGCATCATATTCATATTGCGATACGCCAACATCGGAATTGCTGACCGCAACAACACGACCAAAATCATCCTGCAAAAATTCTGTTTTATTATTTCTAATATCGGTAAGACTGATGGCATTGCCCGCATTATCGAAGCCCAGCTCTATGCTTTTATCATCGGGACCAGTAAAGCCCGACAAATTACCAAATGCGTTGTACTGCAGACCAATGCTATTTTCTGTCTCTTGTTCGACTGCGCGCACAGGCCGATTGTAAGCATCGTAGTCAAAGTCTATTGCTTGTGAATTTGCAGCGGGTACGCCATTAACAGTTAGCTCACGTGTAATTGATGCGACACGACCTTTAGCATCATAGAGCTTACTTACTGAGCGAAGCATATCGCCATAACGATCCATCAGACTCTCTGCTACATGTCGCCCCTCATCATCGTATTCTTGCTTTAGTTTCTCGCCACCAACGTACTCAATAGATATAAGTTGTCCTGCATCGTCGTAGCGTAAATCCATCTGACGACCCACTCTATTAATAACGCGTGTCAGTTTACCTTCGGCATCATAGGCCATATTTAATGTGCGTCCGGATTGCGTTATGCTTTGTACTTGACTGGAGGCGTTATAGCTCAGCGAGACAGGGGAACCAATGGGGTCAGTCTTCGTACCTTTGACAAAGTTAACGGCACGCCCGAAAGCATCAAACTCAGTTATATGCAGTGGTGGATTGCCGGGCTGAGTCATCCTAACCATTCGATTTTGAGCATCCCAGGCAAATCGTGTTATGTCATCAACATCGTCTCGTGGACCATCAACACCGGTTAAGCGGCCATCCTCATATTCGAAGCCAACTATATGTTCAATTGACGTAAATCCAACGGTATTTCCAGCAGAATCGACTTGAGGTGCAAAGCCCGTTTTACTAACCTTTACTGGCAAACCTCGATCGTTACGCTCTATTTGTGTCACCTGCTCAGCATCAGGCTTAACACTGGGTTTTATGCGTCTGCTTGGCTGAATTGAGTTTTCTTCATATTCGAGTTTTTCGTGTAACCAGGTTCTGGATAACTCATCGTTGTACCAGGTTTCACTCAGCCTGCCTTGTTCGTCATACACATAGCGAGTATCCACGACACCCGATGAGGATCCATCACCTGTTCGTGTTTTGCTTAAAAGACGGCCTTGTTCGTCATATTCATAGGCAAAGCCGGTTGGTGGGCAAGTGGAACATCCAACCCCTTCGCTCCGAAGCAGTTGACGACTACTGTGCGCTCCGGGGCGAACCCAGCTGTACGTGCTCTGCTGTCCTAAACTGTTTGTGACCTTAGTCTGAGTAATCGCACCAATGACGACATCATTAGGGTGCGGATATTCGAGGGTGACACGCTGTCGACCATCAGCATGCTCAGACATGATGGCTCGGCCATGGTCATCGTATTCCCAACTAGCATAACGAACACCCGTTCGATCTGTTATTCCCGTGAGGTGGCTGGTATAGGCTTCATTCTCGTAGTGGTATTCGCGGCTGGTACCATCTGGAAAACGAACGCGGGTCAGGTTCTTTTTATTGTCGTAGTCATATCCAATGACGGAACCATCAGGCAGTGTAAGCGCTTCTAAATGTCCGGGCACACTGCCGAATCGATTCTCTGTATAGCCATTTAATCCACTATCGCGCCCGGGGGTGTAGTCAAACAACATTGTTCGCCCGGTTTCATCAGTGACACTTCTTAAACGTTCGTCGCGATAGAACAGTGTTAGCTTGCGCTGATCTGACCAACTTATTTCAGTTAAGTAGCGGCCAAGAAACTTTAAGGTTCTGCCGTCGGGCAAATACCATTCATGGCGGTTATCATGTTGAACAAGATATCCATGAGTATTTTGTGTTCCACGCATTAACGGTGCACCATTGGTATCCGTACCATCCGCGCTAAATTGCAGCTCCACACCGTTGCTTTGCATCACAACGCGGCCACCCTCGCCAGTATCGGCTATGGACAGCGCGTAGCTATGACGCCAACCCATGCCAAGATCCACATTAATGTTCTCGGCATTGCTGTTGTACATGCGGTTGAACATAAGCTGAGAATCAGGGAGCGAGAAATCGTGTTCGCTTTGGAACTTGTTGCCACTCATTAAGTTGATGGGATTACCAATACCGTTTCCAGGCACAAGGGAAATCGGAACCACGCCATTATCAACTGGGCCAGACTGACAGCCATCCGGGTTTTGTGAGTTACACGCCTCTATCCCGCCATCGCTAGTTGGGTTGCTTTCAGTACCTATGCTTTGACTACCATCATTGGCCAGGGCAACATGTATGCTGGCCCACACCACAAGCATGACAAAACAGGTATGCACTAGCATGCTCTTAAAATCAAGGCGCAGACTCATGCACCAATTGCGCAACAGGCTACAAAATTGCAGCGTTTTGGTTTTATAGAAATCCATAATTGCCTTTTAGCTGGCGCGCAACATCAAAAACCGATGCGTAAATTCTCGGCTTATGAGCATCCATGGTTGTTGCAGACCGCAGCATGCAGCCCTGTACTGTTCTTCGATACTTAAAGAGAAGTGTACTGCTGGAACGCAGTGGAATAACAGACTATTAGCCCTATGCTATTGTATGGGCAAGAAGGCTTTTATTGTGAATGGTGCAAGGATATGTTGGTTTTTGACCTTTAAACGACCGTATTAGCTTCGCTTCAGGCACAACACTATACGAAGGTATAGGCGATTCTCACATTTAATGATTGCGATTTAGCTAGCGCCCGACATGAAGGTTCAACGAATGGCTCAAAAATAGTGCTTAGAATTTGAGCTCCACTGCATGGGGATATTCAAAGATCCAACCCTTGCACCAAACTAAGCAGACAACCTGTCTTGAGAAAATTCTACGCCACACAAACCAAAAAAGCCCTTCGCCACCCCTCTATACAAATGTATAGCAAAGGGGAAACGAGGGGCTTATAACCGCATTAGCTGCCGGCTTCAATCGATAGCGATGCGTATTACCTGAATTGGATCACCTCTCCTGCAGGCCACACGCGCTCGCTAAAGAAACACCAATCTGAAAACTACGCTTCCAAACACCTAAAGCGCATAAATCGCTTAAGGCTTCTTGGGTGTTTTGTATTCAACCTCTTTTTGAAACGACTTCCAGGTTGTTGAATAACCAACAAAGCCTTTGTCGTTCGCTTGCATTTGTTCGGTTGTTACATACTCAGTCTCACCTTTAGGCACTACTGGTCGTTCGCTCTTTTGCTCACTCATTTCACTATCCTCTCTATTCGATCTTTATGCGCAATATATAAAAAAATATACAAAAATCTATCTACAAAATCCGCTGCATTCAATATTTACTGTATTCAGCTTTAACTATTTAAAATTATTTTAAACAATCACAACTTGATAACAACGTTCTAAACCTGCAGTGATGCAACCAGTTCTTCACCAGCCTGGCCCTGCTGCTGTGCTTTTTCTAGAAACTGCGTGTAGTCAGTGCCTTCAAACAACTCTGCAATCATATTAAATTCTTTAACCGACGACTCTGCCATATCCAGAAAATCTGATTCACCGGCAAGCGCTGCCATGGCAGAAGCCCGATTGGCCGAAACCATGGTCCATAATAAAGGTAGCGTCTCTTTGGTAAATATTTTCAGCACAGCGTCGTACATTGGGATAGAAGCCTCAAGGGCACTGATATCTTCTTCGTGTTTACCCAGCGCCTGCATGGTTGCTGCCAGATTATTTTGTGTTATCGCCCAGGCCATGGGTTGTGTTTCTGCATTTCGCCCACCCAGCGCATTACGCAAAGCCACGACCGATTGCTCTAGCGTGCGCGCCCCTTTTCTGTGTGTGCCCAGGCGGTACAACACAACACCCACATTGTTCATGGCAGCTGCCCATTCATCTGGTGAACTCTCACGTGGTATCAGATTCACTGCCTTTTTAAAACAATCCAGCGCTTGCTTTAACATGCCGGTTTCGTCTTCCAGCTCGCCAATCGCCTGCAACACCAACCCGGTATTGAATGTCGTTTGTGCCCATTCCAATGGCATTTCATCTTCAGTGCGAAGTTCAAGCGCTTGCTCATAAGACAAAGCAGCCTGTTCAAGAAAATGCACACTGCCACTTCGTTGGCCAATAAAGCCCATTACATCACCGATGTTGTGGTGAATGGCTGCAAGCCTGACAGGATCTTCTTCTCTGTCTGTCATCATTTGCATGCCCTGCAACAACTCAATCGACTGTTGAAATACATGCGCACCACCAAGACGTAACTCGCGTCTGTCTGCGGCGTCTTGCAATGTTTCTTGCGCATTGGCCCATTCGATCAGCGTTGGCTTATTTAACGCAAGTTCGAATACTGTGTTTTCAAAGCGGTCAATGGCTTGGCCAAGTGCACCGTGCACTGGTGATTCCGGGTCGAGTATTTTAAGCAAGTCCCGACCGTTATTTTGATGCCGCCACATAAACGAAACATCCAGCCCGGGAGCTAAAAGCGTTTCGGCATAAAGGTGATGTGGCACGTTGGTTAACCTTACAGGTGCGCTAGTCGATGCCCGAACTTAATCGGAAATCGGTTTTATCGGTTGATTGGTACCAACAATTTCGCTGATATCAGGCTGTGTTGAAACAGGGCCACCCAACTCCAACTCTTCTTCGGTTGCATCACGCACGGTTAAAATATTAAGCCTGAAAATCACCTCACGACCACAGAGCGGGTTGTTGCCATCAATAGTCACAGACTTATCATCAACACGCGTAACAATAAAAGTTTTGGTGCCACCTTGATCGTTTTCCATCAATATAGAGGTACCAACTTCATGGTACTCTTCGGGCACATTACGAATGTCATCAGTTATAACAAGTGATTCGTCACGCTGGCCAAAAACCTTGTTGCAATCAATCGGCACTTCAATCACATCACCAGGCAATTTACCCTCAAGCTCACTGGTGACTTGTGGCGCGAGAATTTCATTAACACCATGCACATAGCCAATAGGAAATTCAACTTCAGTTAAAACGCTTTTGGTTTTCACATCAATGACTTTGTATTTAAGCTCAACAAGCTTGCCATCACTGATCGGGTCTTCCATTGCTATATCATTCATAACTTCACCACCATTACCTTACACTGGCTAAACACTATTAACTAAGTACTACTCAAATTAAGTACTACTAAAAAATAGACGCACCAAATATCTTGATTTCATCGCTCTTGTCATAACCGAGTACCAAGCGCCCAAGCCACTCGCCCTCTTTTTTGGTGGAGCGCATGCGATACAGCACAGTAACGTGTAAATTACGACGAATCAGCCCAAGGTAGTCGTAGCTGGTATCAAGGCTTCTGGTGAGTTCGCTCTTGGCGAATTGCTTGCCAATTTCCACCTCATTAAGACCAAACAACAGATCGTAAGAGAAGTTACGGATAAATTTCCCGTACTCACCTTCGTTTGAAAATTTAATCAGGTCGTCCCACATGGGGTGGGCCACGGCCAAAATCTCTTCGTCTGAGTTTTCAATTATATTCATGGGTTTTTCATTTTCTGGGCTTGCCGGAACGGGTTTGGCACTTGCCTCGACCGGGCATAACCAACAGGGACTGGGCTTAAAAATACAACAAACAACCAAATCTAAACAACGATTACTGGACCATCACTACACGACAATCGCTACAAAATAATCACTACACATAACTAATTAAAAAGCAGGCCCAATTGCCAAACTGCCAATTAAGCCCACATTTTTTTTAAAATGCCTTTAATTTACAAGACCTCTTTTTTGCAGAACCTCTAAATTACAAGGCTTCTAATTTGCAATACCTCCAACGCAGTTGTAAAAACTTATGCTGCGTCAGAGCTATCCTTGTCCACATCAACAATGTGGTAACAAGGTGCTTTTTCCATCGTGTATTCACCTGTTTCAGGATCACGACGCGAAACCGTCAATACATGCCAGTTCTCGTCATCCACTTTTAGGTGATCGCCGCGGTAGTAATAACCAGGCCATCTTGTTTCTTTACGGAACAGCGTATGCTGCACAACCGCTTCTGAAGTCAAGTGGCGGTGCTTGATTTCCCATGCACGCAGTAATTCGTGAATGTTTTCAGCGGCTACTTTCTCAAGATCTTCTTCGAGCAGCTTCAGCTTCTTCAAACCGATGTTTAGTAGCTTCTCGTTAGTCATGTAGCTTACTGTTACGCCACCAGCGTACTCATCCATCAGCTTCTGCAAGCGATCAAGCGCCTGACGTGGATTGATGTAGTTAGGGTTAACCGAACCCGCCGTAATTTCATTGCGGTAAGTGCGGTAAGTTTCCATTGGCTTGTAGATTTCTTCTTTACGCTTATCAAGCTGCGCATCAGTTACCTTGATGCCTTCGGCTTTGCCGTCATCAATGTATTTACAAGCGGCTTTTGCTGCAATTCGGCCTTCTGTGAAAGAACCAGATGAGAATGCGTGCGGTGTTCCACCAACAGCATCTCCTGCACCAAACAAACCTTCAACGGTTGTCATGCGGTTATAGCCCCACTGATATTCAGGTGGAGACAAATCTTCAGGGCCAGAACACCATGCGCCACATCCGGTTGCATGTGAACCCATAACATAAGGCTCAGAGGTAGTGAGTTCAGGGTTTTCGTATTTTGGATCAACATCAGTTGATGCCCACAAAACCGCCTGACCAACAGTCATACCTAAAAAGTTGTGCCAGCCAATTTCTTCAAGGTGCGGATCCTGGAAGGCTTCCATTGTCACCATATGAATTGGACCACGTCCAGCGTTCACTTCCTGAATGAATGCATGGTTACGCAAGCAGGTTGGAATTGGACGGTGTGTTAAGTGAGAGGCTTCAGGGTCAAGGTACTCTTTACCGACGATCTCTTGTAGTGAAGGCCACCACTTGGATTCGTACTCTTCACCAAGACCATTTTGAGTGTACGTTTTAAGATGCAGGAAGTAGGCGCCAACTGGGCCGTAACCATCCTTAAAACGTGCCAGTACGATACGGTTCTCCATCTGTGTCATCTTGGCGCCAGAATTGATCAACAGACCATAAGCTGAACCAGAAGACCATGGTGCGTACCATACTCGACCCGCGCCTTCACCAACTGAACGCGGTTTGAAGATGTTGGATGCACCACCCGCTGCAACAATAACGGTTTTGGATTTGAATACATGGTAGTTACCCGTACGCACATTAAAACCAACAGCACCGGCAACACGGTTCTCTTTGGCTTCATCCATAAGTAAGTGCGTTACACATATACGATTAAAAACCTGATCAGCAGATTTTTTTGCCGCATCCGCAACAATAGGCTTGTATGACTCACCGTGAATCATGATCTGCCAACGGCCTTCACGTAAGTATGAACCCGACTTGGGGTTCTTCATTAGTGGTAAGCCCCAGTCTTCAAACTGGTGAACTGTTGAATCAACGTGGCGAGCCATGTCGAATAAAAGATCTTCGCGAACCATACCCATTAAATCGATACGCGCATAACGCACGTGATCTTCAGGGTTGTTCTCACCAAAGCGTGTGCCCATATAGCAGTTTATGGCATAGAGGCCCTGCGCTACGGCACCAGAACGATCGATGTTCGCTTTTTCAGCAATAACAATCTTTTTGTCCTGACCCCAATACCGTGCTTCGAATGCTGCACCTGTACCACCAAGACCTGCGCCACAAACAAGAACGTCTATGTCATCTTCGATTATCGTTTTGTACTTGTTCATCAGAGCTCGACTCCCTGCTTCATTTTGAGCCCGTTGGACTCAAGCGTGTGGATATCGCCTTCGTCAAAACGAATGTACTTAGGCTCATTAAAAAGTAACTGGCTGTCACGCTGCTCTTTGGTTGGCGCTTCAACTGTTTTTAGATCAGGTGTACCACTGCCCCAGGGTTTGGTTGTAATGGGTGCAAGCAGATCCATATCTTTCTCGCCATTGCGAAATTTGATTCGCCAGGCAATAACACCCTTTTCTTCATCGCGTTTTACGCGTACAGAATGACCAAGCGGTGCAAAGTCTGCGTAGCCACGAACATCAATAGCCTGATGTGGGCAGGCCTTTACGCAGGAGTAGCACTCCCAGCACATATTTGGCTCAATGTTATAAGCACGACGAGTTGTTGTATCGATGTGCATGATATCTGACGGACAGATATCAACACAGTGGCCACATCCGTCGCAGCGAGTCATATA
>CALHRQ010000263.1 GCA_938038175.1 uncultured Granulosicoccaceae bacterium
ATAGCTACCCAGCCTGGCCGTTTATAAGACTGAGCCGAAATGTGAGTCCCGCTGGTAGGATAAGGGTAGCCATCGTTTTCACTTATAATTGAACGGCACTCACCTGTTTCAAGATTGTGTTGGATCAAATGTCCAATACCTTTGTGTGGATCTCCATTGCAACTGTTTGGAGATGCGCCAAATGCAACTTGATACAAAGCGTTTTTGCCATCATGGGTCTGACCAATGTTTGAATGCTCGTTGGTTTTTCCCACATCAAGCCGTCGTTGCTTTGTGGTTAGTTGGGTGTCCATAACCTGCCCTTGAAGCCAAATCTGACTGCCATCTGGTGCCGGTGTCGGTGCTGTCCACTTCTGCCAGCCTTTGTCTTCATCCAGTGGCATGGTGTTAGTCTCACCAGTGCTGATTCGGTAAGTAAATGCCAACCACTCTTTGTTGTCGAGTGGGCAACGAAAACCGAAAAGATCGTCATCGAGTGATTGCATATGTACATCACCGCCACTGGATGCCTTCCCTCTTGCACCACAGAGCTTTTTAAAATCAGCAATCTTTGTTTCGGTTTCGGTGGCAACGTTTAATTGCTTGAACTGGCCAAAATCGTTTGCATTCTTGCTGACATAGTAAAGAATATCAGGGTCGGTATGACTCCAGAAAACCTCTTCAATATCACTAGGAAAAATATCCAGATCCTTAATTTTTTGATAACTGAAGCCGTCAAGTAATATGTGATGTTTCTTTGGCCCAGAGTTGTAAAGCAACAGTCTTGACTCGTCGGCGTTCCAGGCTTGCATCGTGCTGTAAGCTGGCTTGAAAACTTCATTTTGTCTGGCTTTGGTTATGCGAATAACCTTGCTGCCAAATCCTGGGTCGAGGTAGTATTTGAGAAAAGGTGGTTTAGCCACTAGCTTGACCTCAACTGGGTCCTTGTGAGTGACCAGGCCTTCACATAAGTTTACCTCTGGCAAACGTTTTGGCAGCGGTCCAGCGGTCGCGGTCACGCAAACCAGCGATAGCAAAGCAGCTGTTTTTCGCAGGTGCTTGATGTGAGGGTAGCGAGGGAGTTGAGTCATAATTGTGGTGAGGTGTCGGCGTTAAGGGTATTGTCCGATTTTATCGTAAAGCAGAGATTTGAAAGGGTTACAGTTAACACTTTATGCGTTTCAACCGATGCCTTTTATTCCTATTGGGTTACTGTTTATTCACACAATGCAGCAATTCCTTGCCGTCTCGAAGCCGTTCGCAATTTGCAATAGCAACAGTGATACTTTTTGTTAAGGTTTCGCGTGTTAGCCATGCCAAATGTGGCGTAACTGATACATTCTCCAGCTGCAGAAGAGGATTATCTTTGTCAATAGGCTCATTTTCGAAAACATCCAGTCCAGCCGCACTTAAGCGACCATTTTTCAGCGCTGCGATCAATGATTTCTCTTCAATGATTTCACCACGTGCAGTATTAATCAATATTGCACCGGGTTTAATTTTGTTTATTGCAGCTGCATCGATAAACTTATTGGTTTCAGCAGTCAGTGGTACATGTAATGACACAATATCTGAATTTGATAGCACAGCATCGAGAGTTTGAAACTCTGCGTTCTCTACATTTTTGGATGTAGTGGCGTTGTAGATAATGCGAGCGCCCATCGCAAGAAGGATCGGTGTTAGTCTTTGCGGGACGCTGCCGAAGCCAACAAAGCCGACAGTTTTCCCAGAGATCTCTCCTAATAAATTCTGCATGTCGGCCGGGAATTCCCAGCCCTTTCCAGCACAAGTAATCGAATGAAAGTAGGTGGCTCGACGCAGCGCAGAAAGCATGAGCATTAACGTCATTTCTGCCACCGCTTGCGTGTTGGTGCCAGGCATATTGCAAACGGCGATGCTTGCTTCACTTGCAGCAGGGACGTCAATTGTATTGACTCCAACTCCGATTTTCTGTATCAATTTTAGCTTGGGTGCAGCCTTTATATGTGCCTGAGTCACTGGTTCGAGTACATGCCAAAGCACTTCACACTCTTCAAGTGCTTGTTGAAACTGATCGGTTTCGCCAACAGCGACGGATGTGACGTGAAAACCCTTAGTGCTAAGCTTGTGCAGGTCTGCTTTTAGCTCTGAGCCTACGTCGTAGTGAAAGACGATATTCATATTTTTTCCATGTTTAGTGCAGTGCAATCATGATTATGCCTGACATCTACAGAAGGAAACTATGAACGCTAACATCTCGATTTTTCTGGCCGGGTGACTGTTGTAACTGGTGCATGCAATGGCATTGGTGCTGCGGTGGCCGAACGTCTTGCCACCTCGGGCGCTAGAGTGGCGGTTTAGAATGTAGATGTGTCGAGTCCCGAAGTGCGGTTTAGTGCATTGCCTGATGAGAATCGTATGCTTGTAAAGGAGGACATAACTGAAACTTCAAGCGTGGAAGCAGCCGGCTGGCACTGCAAACATAACCATTTTATATTTTTTTGGCAAAGAGATAAATCAGGCGATTAAAATACTATGCGTATTTACTTCGGTAAGTCTGTCTCCAAGTTGTCTGACCATATCGCTGTTAGCATTGGCAAATGCAACTCGCAAATAGCCTTCCTGATGTTGGCCAAAAAAGCCACCGGGTAAGGTCAGAACACCGTAGTTTTCAGCAAGTGACTTCGCCACGTTCAGCGATGAACTCTCTGAGAACGGATGTTCTACATAGGCGAAATAAGCTCCCATGGATCTGATTTTCCAGTTTGGATGCTTGTTTATTACAGTACGAAAAATGTCGGAGCGCCCTGAGAGGGTAGCCGCATTGGTGGCGATCCAGTCCTGCATCGAAAGCAGTTGATTTGCAACGGCTAGCTGAGCAGCGCGTGGTGCGCAGATCTGAATGTTATCCATGACCTTGGCGATCATTTCAATCGCTTCAATACCGGCTGTTATTGCTCCCAAACGATGTCCCGGTATGCTTAACGATTTGGAAAAGCTGTAGAGTTGAATGAGGGTGTTCTGCCAATTATCCATCCCAAACAGATCATGTGGCGCACGAATTGAATAATCTGATGTTCTTGAATTAATGGATGATGTTGGGTGATTGGATGATTGTGATTGGTGCGATAATGTTGCAGCAGAATGAGTTTGTGTTGATTGTGACGCAACCGAATGCTGCCTATCCGATTGCAGCCTGGGATCCATAAAATCCCGATACGTCTCATCAAGTATCAACCATATTCCACGCTGTTGACACAAAGTAAATATCTCTTGCAATTTTTGAGGGCTATAGATAGCTCCAGTCGGGTTGTTTGGCGACACTAGCGCAATTGCTCTTACCGAATCATCGATACTGGCCTCCAGAGCTTTCAGTGCGGGTTGAAAATTATTTGTCGCAAGACAATTGACATACTTGAGACTGATGCCAAGCATGCGTGCAGTGGATTCATGATTGAAGTAGCATGGATTACACACGACGACTGAGTCACCGCTGCCCGCGAGTGCGATTAATGCTGCGACAAAGGCCTGATTGCAACCAGACGTAATGTGAATGTTATTAGGCGTTATTTCTTGCTTGTAAAGCTCAGTAACATGCCTTGCATAAGCATTACGCAACGTTGGCTCACCTTCAATATTGCCATAGCCTGTGCTATCGGTGGCGCCAGCTCTTGCTGCCAATTCAGCGAGCATAGTTTTATGCGTGACAAAGTCGGGCACGGCTTGTGAAAAATCTATCAACTTGCCATACCGACCATCGTAATTATTTGCCCAGGAAGCAGCTTGTGGAATAGCGGGTACACCTAGTTGGGAGACGGCAGGGTTAAAACGTGTTTTAGTCATGTGTGTTTGGAAAAAAATATTTTAACAACATCATAAACTAGAGTGTTTGAGTTGGGTAGAAATCATCTTGTTTGACGACTGCATCGTTAGTTCTAATCACTCGCTCAGAATCCTTAAAATGTCTGGTCCAGATAAACATATGCAGAAAACACTAAAGTGATTGTTGTTTGTTATGGCCACCCATTGTTAGTCATCTCTGTCACATACGTATGGCATAAGTTTTTGTTGCAATTTTGTATAATGTATCGTTTTCTAAATGATCCTTCGATTTTTTGATGGCCAATCAACTTCGATAAACCATTTGCCTCTTTAAAGAAATGCAAGCTATATTCGATAATATTTAAGAGATATACACATGCCAATAGACGAAACCGCTGCTCGAACACGTTTTGAAAAAGCGCTTGCCGAGTACGAACAAGCATTCGAGACTTTCTTTCTAGCCCGGTTTCTTGATCTGGGTTTTGAGTATTTTCCTAAAGATACCCCTGATAGTGAGAAGAATCTTTGTCGCATCAGTTTCCCTGCAGAAGACTTTCTCTTCAATCCGCAAGGTTCCTTACATGGTGGCACAATCGCAACCGTAATGGATATTTCCATGGGGCATCTTGTTAATAAGGTTGCCGCACCCGGAGCCACAATAGAGATGAAAATTCAGTACATGCGACCAGTACCGAAGGAGATGGTAAGCGTCGAAGGCAGATTTTTAAAACGTGGTAGGAACTTAAGCTTTATGGAAAGCAGGTTGTTTGATTCTGGTGCGAATCTATGTGCTTTAGCCACGGCGACTTGGGCAATGCCGAAGGCGTAGTGGTCTTTGGTATCAGCAGCTCTGTTCAGTCATAAGTAGCTTACAAAGATAGACCAAGTCGCAAATTGTTTGAAACAGCGACACATTTTGCCGTCAATATTTTTGCTGCAGACCAAAAGGATATGTCGAGCCATTTCGGCCGCAAGCAGGAAGATAAATTTAACGGTGTTGAGTAGGAAGAGGGAATTGCGCTGGAAGCCACTAGTTGTAAGCATTGACAGTGCGCAATAAATGGTTGTTAAATGTCTAGTGATAATCGTTTGAACCGCTTTGATCGCATTGTTTTTTTCAAATCTAATAGGCCGATAACCCTTTCTGCGAGACCAAAAAATGCCTCATAAACCCGCCAGCAGCGTATTACAGGACGTAAGAGTGCTCGACCTTACGCGCGTCCGGTCCGGGCCGACTGCGGTTCGGCAATTGGCGGACTGGGGCGCTGATGTTATCAGGATAGAACAGCCGGTAGCACTTGAAGCAGATGGTGCATTAGGAGCAGCGCGCGATACATCAGACTTTCAAAATCTGCAACGTAACAAGCGCAGCCTAACCTTAAATCTGAAATCACCAGAAGGGTTGGAGGTTTTTAGGAAACTGGTTAAAGACACCGACGTAATAGTTGAAAACTTTCGTCCAGATGTTAAACAGAGACTGGGCATCGGCTATGAATCAATGCAGTCAATTAACCCTCGTTTGATTTATGCCAGTATTTCAGGTTTTGGTCAAGACGGACCTTATGCCAAGCGCCCTGGCTTTGATCAAATAGCGCAGGGCATGGGTGGACTCATGTCAATTACTGGTGCACCTGATGAAGGTCCAATGAGAGTAGGTATTCCTATAGCTGATTTGTGTGCCGGGCATTTTTGTGCGCAAGGTGTTTTGTTAGCTCTATACGAACGTGAACGATCGGGCAAAGGCCAATGGCTTCACACCTCTTTGTTGCAGGCGATGATAGCTATGCTTGATTTTCAAGCTGCGCGCTGGACTAACGATAAGAATGTGCCTAAACAGGCAGGAAACAATCACCCCACCAGTATTCCAACCGGCGTATTTACAACCAGCAATGGGCATATCAACATTGCGGTGGCGGGAGAGGCAACCTGGGAACGTTTCTGCAAAGCAATGGATAAAACTGTATGGTTTGCTCACGATGACTATTGCAGTTCCACTTTGCGTTCAAAAAACCGTCATGCGTTAAACGCAGCAATCAACAAGATCACTGAAAAACACAGCAGCGAACATTGGATAGATGCTTTAAGTTCTGCCGGCGTGCCATGTGGCAGTATCAATAGCATAGATCAAACATTTGCGGATCCGCAAGTAGAACACTTAAAAATGTCTCAATCGGTCATGTCTGACTCGCTCGGTGAACTTAACTTGATAAGTCAGCCTGTGGTACTTGATCGTACTCCAAGCTCAATACAGGTAGCATCTCCTGAACGTGGTCAGCAAACAGAAGAGCTCTTATCAGAGCTTGGATACAACAGAGATGAAATCGGCGATCTGCGTAGCCGCAATATTATTTAACGAATGTCGATTAACACAATCGGATCAAACAACCATCGGATCACAATGTCTACAGAAAAAATGATTGCTCGTAAAGAGGGCATGATTGGTCGCATTATTTTTAATAATCCCGAGCGCCATAATGCGGTGTCACTTGCCATGTGGCAATCAGCCAGTGAGATGCTTACAGATTTTCTTGAGGATGATGAAGTCAGGGTGATTGTTTTATCCGGCGCTGGCGGTAAAGCGTTTGTATCTGGTGCTGATATCTCAAAATTCGACAGCGAACGCGCAACGTATGAGGCAGTGCTGGAATACAATGCCAAAACGGCTGAAGTTTATGGCGGTATTTACAATGCGCCCAAGCCGACAATCGCACTGATACAGGGCCACTGCGTCGGTGGTGGCTTGGGTCTGGCAGTGGCCTGTGATCTTCGCTATTGTACCGAACGCTCAAAGTTTGGATTGCCAGCAGCCAAGCTGGGTCTTGGGTATCCCTATGCTGGCTTAAAAAGATTAAGCGACATTGTCGGTCCTGCCTACGCAAAAGAGATTACCTACACGGGTCGTATTTATAACTCTGCCGTAGCAAAAGACATGCGGCTGATCAACGATATCTTGCCAGATGAAGAACTCGAAGCGCATGTGCTGGCAACTGCAGAAACCATCGCGAACAACGCACCGCTGACGGTTGGTGCCATGAAGAACATCTACACCAATGTATTTTTGGATCCTGATCAGCGCGACCTTGAAAACTGCCAGGCGATGGTTGATCGTTGTTTTGCCAGTGATGACTACATAGAGGGTCGCACCGCATTCATGGAGAAGCGCCCACCGCAATTCAAGGGTCGATAGTCATGATTACCAATATTGATCGTTGTGCATTGATTACAGGGTCAGGTAGAAACATTGGCCGAGCCATCGCATTGGATCTTGCTAAGCGTGGCTATGCGATCGCGGTCAATGGGTCGTCCGATAAAGCTTCTTGCCAAAGCGTTGTAGATGAAATTACCGCTGTAGGCGGCAGGGCGGTTGTCACAATGGGTGACATTGGAAATCGTGATCAAGTGCATGCCATGGTAGAGCAGGTAAGTGATGCATTCGGTACGGTCGATGTGCTTGTCAATAATGCGGCAATTCGACCGGATTTTGATCTTCTAAACGGTGATGAAGCAGAGTTTCAGAAGGTAATGGATATTAATTTTTACTCGTGTTTGTGGCTAGCACGCGCATGCGCACCGGGCATGATTAAAAAAGGTTGGGGACGAATTATAAATTTTAGTGGTATGAACGCACAGGAAGGCTCTACCGGAAAGTCTGCTGTCAGCATTGCCAAACATGCTAATTGGGGGCTAACAAAATCTATCGCCAAAGAATTTGGTCGCAGTGGTATTACTTGCAACATTATTTCACCCGGCACCATCGTCGGTGAGGTAAATCCACCAGCGATCAGTAAAAACTATGGTTCGCTTGAGCAAGCCAATCCGAGTGGAAGGCTGGGTACTCCAGAGGATATCGCATCTGCTGTTTCTTATTTAGTGGGTGACGAAGCTGGATTTATGAATGGGCAGCTGTTGCAGATTAATGGTGGGGTGGTTACTTAGCGTTCTTATCTGACTAATCTTCAATGTTCGCGATAAACATCGGCTACGCATAGACATAGTCTGGCTATCGACACATACTAGCCATCAACATGTGTTCACCTCAAGTTAATTATATTCCTTCAGCCATAGTATCGACAGTGTGCCGGTCTGAGCTTTACCGCCATCTAGCCTGTATTCGAGTCAAGGTCTCAGCACCCGGATTAAGCTTACTGTACGGCAGCGTAGCCATGGCCTGCTTATTAGAGCCAAGTACTGAATGCATCTCTGATGCGCTTTCTTCTAAATACAGCAGGCCAGTTACCACTTCACCCTTTGAGCGATGCTCTTCAATGTAGGTTATCGCAGAAATTCGATCGGTCGGGTCGTACGATTCGTCAACACGTTTAAACCCAACACGGCTACCGTCGTGCATGGTAATTTTTTTGAATTCGCCTGGATCTACCTGCGCGACAATCTCTTCATGTTGTGCAGTGAAGTCAGCGTACACAGTTTCACGCAGATTGGCTCGGGTGTGTGCATAGCTCTTGGTAGATCCTTCATGATCGTTGAACGTCACGCAGGGGGAAATGATATCCAGAAGTGCGAAGCCCTCGTGCTTAATTGCGCTCTTGATCATAGGCACCAAATGTTCTTTATCTCCGGAGAATCCACGCCCAACAAAAGTACAGCCAAGAGATATCGCCAGTAATACAGGATCTATAGGCGAGTAAGGGTTGGCATCCCCTTTTTTTGCGGTACTGCCACGATCTGCACTTGCCGAGAATTGGCCCTTGGTTAAGCCGTACACACCGTTGTTCTCAATCAAATACATCATGTTAATGTTGCGGCGAATGGCATGTCCAAATTGTCCTAAGCCTATGGAAAGTGAGTCGCCATCCCCTGATACACCGATGTAGTTAAGCTCTCTGTTGGCTGCGTTTGCACCAGTAGCAATAGAAGGCATACGACCATGTACAGAATTAAAACCATGTGCTCCACCCAGAAAATAGGTTGGCGTTTTGCTGGAGCAACCAATGCCCGACACCTTTGCAACGCGGTGTGGTTCAATTGATAACTCGTAGTAAGCCTGCATGATTGCAGATGAAATTGAATCGTGGCCACAGCCTGCGCACAGGGTTGACATTGCTCCTTCATAGTCTCGAATAGTCAAGCCGATTTCATTCGTCGGTAAACCGGGATGTGAAATTTTTGGCTTTTTGAGAAAACTCATTGGGTCAAATCCTATTTAAAGTTTACGCAGCATGGCCTTGTTTAATTAGTGCCGTGACGCCTTCTACAATGAAATTACTACTAACGGGCATGCCATCATAAGAGAGCAGCGGTATCAAACGCTTTGGATCGATATCCAATTCAACTGTAAGCAGTTGTCTTAGCTGAGCATCACGGTTTTGTTCTATGACAAATACTTGTTCGTATTGATCGATAAATACAGCGACATCTTTATGAAAAGGAAACCCTTGAATTCTCATATAGTCAAGATTGCCTTGGCCGTCTAGCTGCATCTTTTCACGAGCCTCTCTAATCGCGCCATCGCAACTTCCGATTGACAGCAATGCATAGTTTTTCTCTCTTGGCATTGCATCGTCAATATTAATAATAGGTGCTGGAACAAGCGTTGCGGCTGTATCGAATTTTCGGCGCAGTCGATCAACAACATCTGTGTATTCATCTGATTTTTCGGTATACCCTCCAAATTTGTTGTGGCCAGAGCCACGAACAAAGTAAGCACCTTTTGAGTCGACTCCTGGTAGCGTGCGCCAGGGAATAGCATCACCGTCTACATCCAGATAGCGATAAAACGCATCCATATCTTTGAGTTGCTTTGCATCGTAGACTTTACCGCGATCAGGTAGATAACTGTCATCCCATTCTATTTCTGGGATCATCCAATCGTTCATACCAATGTCGAGATCCGTTAAAACGATAACTGGTGTTTGTAGTCTTTCTGCAAGGTCAAAAGCAATTTTTGACATGTGAAAGCAATCGCTTGGGTCAGAAGGGAACAACAATACCTGTTTGGTGTCACCATGTGAGGCATAGGCTGCTGAAACTATGTCGCACTGTTGCGTGCGTGTGGGCATACCGGTTGATGGGCTGACACGCTGTACGTCATAGAGCACGGCTGGAATCTCAGCATAGTAAGCAAGACCAAGAAATTCACTCATTAATGAAACGCCGGGCCCACTGGTAGCGGTAAATGCACGCGCACCGTTCCAGTTTGCTCCCAGCACCATACCGATTGCAGAGAGTTCGTCTTCGGCCTGAATAACGCAGTAATTGTTCTCACCCGTTTCAGGGTCTTTGCGAAGTTGCTGGCAAAAGAGACTGAACGCATCAATCAAAGAGGTGGACGGCGTTATCGGATACCAACTTGTGACCGTTGCTCCTGCGTACACAGCGCCAAGACCAGCCGTTGTATTGCCATCAACTATGACATGGCCCTTGGTTGCTTCCATAGGAGAAAGTTTCAATGGTAGTGGACAGTCGAAATTCTCTGTCGCATAGTCAAAACCCATTTTGATAGCCTGTATATTTGCATCAGCTAAATGCGGTTTCGTTGAAAATGTTTCTTTGAGAAGATTTTCGATGACGTCCATATCAATATCGAGCAGAGCCACCAGTGCTCCTACGTAGGCCACGTTTTTCATCAGTACTTTTGCTCGCGCGGATTCAAACGCCTCATTGCACATGGCAGACAGGGGAATGCCGAGTACCGTGACATCGTTTCGATCCAATATGTCATTACGTGGCCATGTTGAGTCGTACATCAGATAACCACCGGGGTCGACTTCTGCAAGATCTGCTTTGTACGTTTCCGCGTTCATTGCAATCATGAGATCCACTTTGCCTGATCTGCAAAGATAGCCATCTTTACTTATACGAATCTCGTACCAGGTTGGCAGTCCTTGAATATTGGATGGGAAGAAATTTTTACCCGTGACCGGAATGCCCATTCGGAAAATAGATTTCATTAACATACCGTTGGCACTGGCTGAGCCTGTACCATTAACATTGGCAAGCTTGATTACAAAATCATTCAGTTTTGATGTAGTCATTGTCCTTTACTACTTATTTCTTGTTTGCAACAGCCGTATGCTTTTTTCCTGATGCGTAAGGAATATCAACGCGTGATTTACGCATATCCCATGCGCCAGTGGGGCAGCGCTCTGCACATAAGCCACAGTGGACGCAAAGGTCTTCATTCTTAACCATGACTTTTCCTGTTTGTGGCAGGGCATCAGATACGTAGAGAATCTGGGATTTGTTGTTTGCCGGTGCACGCAGGCGTTTACGCAAGTCATCTTCTTGACCATTGTCTGTAATGGTTAAGCAAAAAGTTGGGCAGATATCCATGCAGGCATCGCATTCAATACAGAGCTTCTCTGTAAAGACGGTTTGGATATCGCAATTAAGGCAACGTTCCACCTCGCGTGCCGTTTGCTCAGCATCGAAGCCCAGCTCTACTTCAATTTTGATGTCTTTGAAACGCTCAACAAGATCAACATGATTCATTTTACGACGTGGTGCTTCATCATAGTCGTTTGAATAGCTCCATTCATGAATGCCCATCTTGGTCGAGAGTAAATTCACACCACGCGGTGGCCTATCTGAAATATCTTGATCTTCGCAGTACTTGTGGATAGAGATGGCTGCTCGATGACCATGCTCTACCGCCCAGATTATATTTTTAGGCCCATAAGCCGCATCACCACCGAAAAAGAGGCCTTCGATTGAGGAGCTATGGTTAGTCTCATGTACTACCGGCGTATCCCACTGTGTCAGTTCAAGACCGGTCTCTTTTTCTATCCAGGGGAAGGCATTGTCTTGCCCAATCGCCAGGATGACATCATCACATTCAATAAACACTTCTTCAATAATCGTTGGATTTGACAGGCGTCCTGTGTGGTCGATATCGTAATGCAGCTTATCGAATAACATGCCTTTGAGCTGGCCGTCCTCAACTACAAATTCTTTAGGTGCATGATTGATGAGTATGTCGACGTTTTCTTCTTCGGCGTCTTCTAATTCCCACACGCTGGCCTTGAACCAGTTGCGAGGTTTTCTGGCCATGACCTTGACACTTTTGCCTCCCAAACGCAGTGAGGTTCTGCAGCAATCCATTGCAGTGTTACCTACACCTATGATAAGCACATTTTCTCCAATCGTTTTTGTGTGTTCGAAGGCAACCTCTTCAAGCCAGTCAATACCGATGTGGATTCGATCGGTATCATAGCGCCCAGGCAACTCAACATTTTTCCCCCTTGGTGCGCCAGTGCCGACAAAGATCGCATCAAAGCCTTCGTCCATGAGCGCCTGCAGGCTTTCAACTTTTGTGTTGAGTCGAAGATCAACACCGCGTTCGATGATCATTGCGATCTCATCATCAAGTACTGCTGCTGGCAGGCGAAAAGAGGGGATGTTGGTACGCATTAAGCCACCTGGTGTCTCGTGTTGCTCGTACATCACGATATCGTAGCCCAGCGGGAGTAGATCATTGGCAACGGTAAGCGAAGCAGCACCTGCGCCGATGCAAGCGATGCGTTTGCCGTTTGATGCTCCTTTGGGTGGCAGATACTTGCGGACATCGTCGCTTAAATCTGCTGCGACTCTTTTTAATCTGCAAATGGCAACCGGTTCTTCATCAAGGCGACCGCGCCTGCAGGCCGGTTCGCATGGCCGGTCGCAAACACGGCCAAGAATACCGGGGAAAACGTTACTTTTCCGATTCTCAAGATACGCTCCGGTATAGTCACCTTGGGCGATTTGTCTTATATAGTGCGGAACATCAGTGTGAGCGGGGCAGCCCCATTGACAATCGACCACTTG
>CALHRQ010000264.1 GCA_938038175.1 uncultured Granulosicoccaceae bacterium
AATACACAAAGTGGATAGCATTCTGTGAACTTACATAATCTTTAAATGGTTTCGATTTGAAACGAATTCAATCGCGGTTGTTGCAACACAAACTTGCCAGCTTGCCCTCTCTTTTTGTAATAGAAATGGTATGCGTATTCCTGGCAACACCATTCTTATTACAGTCAAGTACATTCAATTTTGTTGCCTACGCATTTAGCGTAATCATTGTGACATTATGGGTTGTTCAGTCATTTAAGTATGGCATTGCGATAACCCTTGAAACGCCCCTCTCTATCTTGTGGATAGGATTGGCGTTTTTTGTTTTTGTGGGTGTTGTCGTGTCTGTAGATAGGGATCTTGCAATACCTGATGCATTGATTTTTCTTCTGGGTTTTGCATGGTGGCGACTGTTGATACGATTTTCGCGTGAATTCAAGTCCGAAATTCCGGGAATCCTCACGTTTATAACATTTGGCTTAGCCATAACTATACTCGGCAGTTTGAATGTAGAAATACCGAACAAGATTCCATTTTTGCAAAATATAACCTCCGGTTGGAATGTCAATCAGGTTATAGCGCAAGGTGGTTCGATTAATGCCAATAGTATTGCTGCTACCCTTTTGTTGTATCATGCATTTCTGATTTCATTGTTGCTTACAGGAGTGCTCACATCAAAATTTCAAAGAGTGGCAATTAGCATATTGGTATTGACTGGTTACTTTGTGATGTTGTTTACACAATCTCGGGGAGGGTGGATTGCATCGGCTGCACAACTGATACTCATGATATTACTTGTTGCACTTTTAAAAACAGGAGTTGGTAAGGGGGATGGAACTAAAGACAAGGCTAGATTTATTCCAATTGCCACATTTGCAATCGCGATAGTGGTTTTGGTTGGTATGAGTTTGATTGTTGTAACAAATGATTGGGGTATCTTTGAGGATCTTCAATCTAGCGGTGTATTAGGATCTTTCAGCTCTCTTGAATTTCGCAATGAAGTTTGGCGATGGGCAATCGTAGCTATTCAGGATTTCCCAATTACCGGTACAGGGTTCAACTCATTTCGTCGCGTTGCACATCGTCTTTATCCAATAGCAATTCCTTCAGCCTATGATATTGGACATGCACACAATCAATTTCTACAGGTAACAGTTGATACGGGTATAGTAGGCGTTATGCTTTATTCCGCTATGTTGATCAATTCGGTGTGGATGTCTATTCGACTTCAACTGGGGAATAAGCTTCAAAGTGCGATTGGAACTGGAGCAATTGCGACTTTACTGGGGTTTTTTATTTGGGGATTGAGTGATGCACTAGCTCTTGGAGCAAAACCGATGCTCTTATATTGGATGCTCCTGGGTCTGGTAACTGGAGCATTTGAAGCAACGGAAAAATCGAAAAGTAGACCAGAGGTAAAATAATCTGCTCATGCGCCAGATTAGTGAACTTAAAAAGAGCGTAGAGGGTTTCCTCTAAAATACCTATTCGGACTATCTCTAAAAATTTTCAAAAAGTTTCGAAAATTGTCTTGAAACTGAAATTGGAGTTAATAATAATGAAAGCGGTAATAAAAAAAATTTTCCCCGGGGTATCGTGGCAAAATCCTGTAATAAACACGATTTTTAAAATGATGGATCCGGCGGATTATATTGTGCGATTAAGCCGGGGACTCTCCAATTTACCGGCATATTCGGTAAGGGTTCGCTCGAATGGTGTGAACAAGCAATTTGGTGGCCAGAACTTTCACCGATTTGGACAACAGCTTGCAAAGCATTTAGAGACAAATGCCAACCTTAACAGCCAGTCGAAGGTGTTGGAAATCGGCTGTGGCTGTGGACGTGTGGCGTTTGCGCTTGCGGATATTGTGGACGATGAAATGTACATTGGCATGGATATTCACAAAGTATCTTTGGATGCTTGTGAAGCGACCCCTGTCTTTAAGCGCAAGAAATTCCGTTTTGATTACCTTGATGTTCAAAATGATGAATATAATCCTGATGGAACGAGTCGCGCTGATGTATATAAGTTTCCATATGATGACAATGAATTTGACGCGATTTTTCTAGTGTCGGTCTTTACCCATATGCTTTCTGACGATGTATCAAACTATTTGGCAGAAATTTCTAGAATGTTGAAACCGGGTGGTGTTTGCATGATCACGACCTTCTTAATGGACAAAGGACAGGAGTGGCCGGGAATTTCATTTCCGCACCATGAAAAGCATCATTACTACTATAATCACTCTCTGCCCGAAAAGGCAGTTGGGTATTATTTGGAATTTTACGAAAGCACTTTTGCTAAGCACGGGGCGAAGTTGAGCCGAGAGCCGCTATGGGGGGATTGGAGGCAGGATCCACGTGTCACCTCTACATCAAACTTTGGTCAAGACATTGTTTTTTTCAAGAAGGAGTAAAAAATTCCCGGGTGAATCTTCTTGAAGCGTTCAACTTTCAATTTTATGAGAAAAAGCCATCTATTTGTATAGATGGCTTTTTCATTTGCGGTAAGGTTTGGACCTACCGAACATTTTTAATGATTTTGTTTTTTTACCGCATTGAAACAAAACTACGACATGGTCAACGCCATTACAGCCTTCTGTACATGCAGGCGATTCTCTGCCTCATCATAGACAACACTGTTTGGCCCGTCGATAACGCTGTCCGTTACTTCAATGTTGCGGTCAGCTGGCAGACAGTGCATGTAGATTGCATCGCGCTTAGCCATTGCAAGGCGCTCATCGTCCATAATCCAGTTTGTGTACTGCTGTGAAATCTTAGCCGACTCTTCCAGATCTGGCGTTGTTAGCGTGCAGCCCCACGCCTTCGGGTAAATGACATCAGCCCCTTCCATACCCTTATCAAAATCATCAAAGATTTCGAATGAACCGCCCGCTTTGCGGGCGTTTTCTTTTGCCTGCTCAACGTATTGTGGCATTAGCTTAAATTCTGGGGGACGCGTTAAACGCACGTTCATGCCGTAGCGAGACATGAGCAGAATGAGGCTGATCGGCACACTCATCGGCTTTTGATAGCTCTTGGCGTATGCGTAGCTGACATTGATTGTCTTACCGCGTGGGTCGCCCTTTTTCTCGATGATGGTCATCAGGTCAGCCAAAATCTGGAAGGGGTGAAAGTGGTCGCACTGCATGTTGAGGACCGGCACACGGCTCGCATCAGCAACACTGCGGATGTAATCGTTCCCAACCCCCCAGTCACATTGACGGATAGCGATTCCGTCGTTGTAGCGTCCCAGGATTTCACCGATTTCTTTGCCGGTGTCACCATGGCTGATCTGGGTTGTCTGGTGGTCGATGAACTGGGCGTGACCACCGAGTTGTGCCATGCCAGCTTCAAAGCTGTTACGTGTGCGTGTGCTGGTGAAGAAGAACAGCATTGATAATACTTTGTCACGCAAGTAGGCGTGAGGTACGCCCATAGCGCGTTTGCGCTTGAGATCCATGGCGACATCCATAATGGTGTCGATCTCGTCTTTTGTCCATTCCTGGGTCGTGATCATGTCACGTCCGCGCATATTCGTCTGCATCTTGTTCCTCTCCAGAGTTAAATTTTATCCCTCGGGGATAGTTAGTTTATAGATTGCGCCACTTCTTGAGCCTACAATGATATTGCCTGAACCGTCCGGTGCAAATACTGTTGTTTCAAGATCATTGTTGGGCAGATTGCCGAGATTGGTTATCGACCAGATGTTGTTCGTGTAAGTTAAGAGACGAATGTCGCCTAAACAATAATCGCCAAATAGGATTCTGGGATGTGAAGAACTGCTATCGGGAAGTGCAAGCCCCATTGTGATTGCACAACCTGTATTCTGGGTAAAGCCATGGGCATAGTCGTGAATCGGCCGAATCCAATCAGCTTCATCCTGACCACTACAAGCACCATCAATTTTAGTAATCTGGAAACCTTCCATACAAGGCCATCCAAAGTTCAGGCCGGTTGATGTATATGGTATACGGTCAATCTCTTCGGCAAGTGAACTGCCCACATCGCCAACATAAAAGTCACCAGTTTCGGCATCAATTGCAACCCGCCACGGGTTGCGAAACCCTTTTGCAACGATAGTGTTTGCCTGAGAACCGGTTTTATCTACGCGGATAAGCTTGCCTCTAAAATCGTTGTCGTTTTGTGCTTTTTCACTGAGTTGGTCATCACCTATTCCAGTGTAGAGGTTACCGTCTAATGGGTGGATACGTAAGGCACCTCCATTGTGAACTCGATTTTCATTTTTAATGTCTAGCAACTTGAGTTCACTGGATGCAACTGCAATATTTGGATCGGCCGAAACCGAGAACCTTGAGACCAGGGATCTTGTATTGCCCAAATTATCGTACCCAGTATATGCGACATAAAAGTGGCCATTGCTACCGTAATCTAAATCAAAGGCCAATCCCAACACACCACGTTCGCCGCTGTGTGAGACACGGTTCGAAATGTCCAGAAAAGTTGAGATTGTGCCATTTGACTGCCTGACCTTAACCCAGCCATCTTTTTCGACGATGAAGAGCCGACCATCACCAATGCTGGCAACATCGATTACCTCAAGGAAACCAGCGTCAATTAACGCTATTGAGAACACAGCAGGGGGTGCTGGCGTTTGAATGATGGGAAGGTGAACTGAATAGGAACTAAGGCCGCGTTCAATTTCCAGGGATGCAAAGGTCGTCTGCGAAGCTTGAATATGGGATATGCTCAGAGCAAGGACAAGGAGCATGGCAGCCTGCCATATCATCTGCCTGGAAGTGCGTCTGGCACGTATTCCCATTTGGCAATTATCCTTTCAATTTTGTAATTAAAGCGATGTACTGTGATTTTGCATCTTCGGCCGAAATTCCCTTCACCCCTTCCCAGGCCTCATACTTTGCCCGATCAACCATTGCAAAACGCCCCGGTTTCTTCCCACTGACATCACCAACAGTCGCCTGCTTATAGAGCGAATAAATTTTCAATAGCGTGTCATTGTCCGGCTTTTTGGCCAACTGCTTACTATCTGCTACCGCCGCTTCAAATTGTGATTGCATATCAGACATAATTCTATTTTCCTGTTGGGTTTGGTTGTTTACTGGTTGAGAGACTGGTCGGGTTGCCACCTGCCTGGCTGGCAGTTTTCGATGCTGGCGTCTGAATTCAGAACCAAGGAGTTGCTTAAATTTGCTGCGCCAGAATCTCGAAAGCATCAGGCGGACACCATACAGGAAGCAGA
>CALHRQ010000265.1 GCA_938038175.1 uncultured Granulosicoccaceae bacterium
TTTTTAGTTTTTTAGTTTTTGCCCAGCTGTTTTTTCAGCTGCGGCTTCAAGCTGAGCCAGCATACGCTCTACACGTTTCTGAAATGATTCAGATGATATAGATACTTGCTGGCTTTGCAGTGTCTCCGCCCATAAGGGAAACGCCAATGGTGATAGTCGTTCTGTGGCATTGATGATCCAGCGACTATCGGCCAGGCGAGTCAGCGTGTTTTTCAGGCGAGTAAACTCAAGCTGTGCTGTCAGTACTTCGTGCTTTGCCTGGCTAAGCAATTTGTTGGTGTTATCGTGTTTTTCAAGCACATCGTAAATCAAGCTACTGCTGGCCTGTACCTGCCTCGAAGACTTTGTTCGGCCTGGGTAACCTTCAAAAATTAGTCCGGAAATTCGCGCAATGTCCCTAAATTGTCGGCGAGTAATTTCGCTTGCGTTTATTGCCTCTAGTATGTCTTCCAGTAAGTTCTCAGTGCCGAATATTGTTTTCAGTGATGCTTCCGACAAATCCAGTTCTTCAAAACCTTGCTCGTCAGGACATTGCAGTTCAAAGCCATAATCGTTTGCTGTGATCAACAAGCTTGCACTGATAGATTTGCTTATCCGGAAAGCGATGAGCATACCAAGGCCCTGGTTGACCAGGCGACCAGCAAACGGAAAACAGAAGAGGCTATGCCCCTCGTGAGTAGTCGTTGTTTCAATAAGAAAATCATTTGGTAAAGGTAAATGAGACCAGCTGTCCTGAGCCTTTAGTAAAGAATCTATCGCTTTTATTTCAGCTGCATTGGTCTGGCCTAGCTTCCAGTCCTGTAGTGTTGCCAATACACTATCGGATAGTTGTGTGGAGAGGGGCAGATGAGTGCCTTGCCAACGAGGTATCCATCGGCTCTTGCGGCTTGTAACCTTGACATAAGCTGTCATATCACGTGTCATTATGAGTTCAAGCTGTCGGCCTGAAAATTGAAATACATCGCCGTTACGAAGCCTACTGATAAAACCTTCTTCTATAGTGCCGAGTTTTCGTCCGCCCTTAAAAGCCACGAACATCGTTGCATCACTGCTTATCGTGCCAATGCTCATCCGATGCTTACGCTTTATCTGCTCATTCATCACTCGATAAGTGCCAGCAACCTTGACCACCTTATGGTATTCAGGGTAACCCTGTAGTGCCTGTCCTCCTCGGGTAATGAAGTCCAGGACCCAGTTCCATTGCTCATCACTGATGTGCTGGAAGGTATGCGTATTTCTTATGCAAAGGCGCATTTCATCGGCATTAAATCCAACACCCGTTGCAATACTAACAAGGTGTTGGCACAGCACATCAAGGCACAGTGTGAGAGGAGTTCTATCTTCTATTTGGCCAGCTTCCAGTGCTCTTTTTGCAGCGGCAATTTCCACCAGTTCAAATGCATGTGTCGGTACACATAGTATGCGTGAACTCAAGCCTGGGCTGTGGCCGCTTCTACCAGCACGTTGCATTAGCCGTGCAACACCTTTGGGGCTGCCTATCTGAATAACTTGATCGACGGGACTAAAGTCCACTCCAAGATCAAGTGATGAGGTGCAGACAACGCAGTTAAGACGTCCATCTCTTAACCGGTCTTCAATATCGGCTCGCAAGGTTCTGTCAATTGAACCGTGATGCAAGGCCATGCTGAAAAGCCATTCTGGTTTTGCATCCAGTAAGTGTTGAAACCAGATTTCGGCCTGTGATCTGGTGTTGGTGAACAGCAACGTTGATTGTGCGTTTTCAATTACTTTTATAACGGGTTTGAGTAAGCTTAATCCCAAATGTCCCGACCATGGAAAGTGTTGAGTGTTTCTAGGTAGTAGGGTGTTAATTTCTATGTGGCGATGTTGTTTACCTGCGATCAAGCGTCCTTTTGTATTGGGCCCAAGCAGGGTTTGCATCGCTGTATCAAGGTTGCCAATAGTGGCTGAGAGCCCCCAAATACGTAATTCGGGATTCATCAATCGAAGTTGTGCTATGCATAATTCGAGTTGGACACCGCGTTTGGATCCGATTAATTCGTGCCATTCGTCTACAACAATGGTGTGCACTTTGCCTAATGTGCGTTTACTGTCTTTGTAAGTCAGTAGTAGGGATAAGCTTTCAGGTGTTGTAACAAGTGCAAATGGCGGCTTTTCACGCTGCTTTATTCTGACTGAAGATGCAGTGTCCCCGGTTCTTGTTTCAACTTTTGCCTTTAGCCCTAATGCATCGCAGGCTTTTTGTAAATTGTGCTGTGTATCACCGGCCAGCGCACGCAAGGGCGTGATCCACAGCAACTGCAAACCTGTTGGGGGCGTTTCTTGCTGGCAAGCCGCTTGTACCGGTCCGAGCCAGGCGGCCAGTGTTTTACCGCTGCCAGTAGGGGAGTGTATAAGCCCGGATTCGTGCTTATGCCAAGCTTGCCATGCTTGCTTTTGAAATTCGAAGACAGTCCAGCCCTCTTCCTGAAACCAGTTGATTGTTGTCGCGTTTAAAGCTTCGGGCTTCACACTTTAACTCATTGTTTAACCGCAATTAAATACATCTAAACATGTTCATGTGATCAAGTGCAGAAAAAAGACTGATTGATCAAAAACGGGATTACTTCTGGCCGAAAACTCTTCAAACGCTAAATATAGCTAACTAACAAGGTGATTCTGTGACTTATTCAACACAGATGGATAGTCAGGATTTAAGCAAGCAGCTGGAGCATCGGTATCGTTCGTTTGCAAGGTTAGCGGCTGATTGGTTTTGGGAGCTGGACACGAATCTTGAATATGTATTTCATGCTGGTTCCGGTCCATTAAGTGCTCGTACTCACGCCAGCCTGGTTGGTTTAAACAGAATCGAATGTGTATCGCGATATGCCATAGCGGATCAGGCACTTGAAGAACATAACGTTGCACTTAGCAAGCATCGCCCGATTGATACAGTGCTGACATTTAAATGGAATCAAGGTCTTTTTTTCGCCAATATTGTTGCGGAACCGCAGTTTGACGATACTGGCGTATTTACCGGATACCTTGGTTGTGGAAGGGATGTCACTGAAAGTGTCATTATAAAGGAACAATAAAGGAACAGCTTGCGCATCTTGCCACCCATGATGACCTGACTGGTGTATTCAATAGGCGAGAATTTGAAGCTCAGCTAAAAGAGCATGTCGCAAGTTGCGATGACAGACGAGAGTCGTATACATTGTGCTTTCTGGATCTGGATAGGTTCAAGCAAGTCAATGATTCTGCTGGCCACCCGGCAGGTGATCAGCTACTGCGCGAACTGGTTGGGCTGATGCGCACGCATCTTTGCATCAATGAAGTCTTGGGGCGTCTTGGCGGTGATGAGTTTGGAGTGATACTGACAACGGGTCAAAAAGAGGCGAAGGTGGTTTGTGAACGTCTTGTCGATGCTATATCTCGCCATGAATTTCGCTGGGACGGCGAACAGTTCAAAGTAGGCGCAAGTATCGGTGTTGTTGAGATATCATCCTCTGTCGGCGATGTCAATGCGCATTTGGTGCGTGCAGATATGGCGTGCTATGCGGCGAAGAACAATGGGCGTAATCAGGTCTACAGTATTGATTCCGATGGTAGTGAGTCGCGAAGTTTGCGTCGTCTTGATTTAGTTAAAAATGCCTTACAAAAAAATTGCTATAAATTGTTGATGCAATCAATACAGTCAACCGCAGGAACCGAAAGCGTCAGTCGATACGAACTGCTTTTAAGGCTTGAAACGGAAGATGGTGCATTACTTGAACCTTTGGAATTTTTGCCAGTGGCGAAACGATTTTCGCTGATGCAAAAACTGGATAGTTGGGTTGTTGAAAATGCAATTAGTACACTTGAAAAAATAAACGCAGAAGGCAAAGATATCGCACTCAGTATTAATCTGTCAGCTAATACTCTGACGGATGCTGATACTTTGCAGCATATCGTTTCTGTTATTGTTAATTCATCTGTTGCCGGGGATAAGATCTGTTTCGATATTACTGAATCTTCTGCTATCCGAAATATGGATAACCTAAGAGGTTTCATGATCACTCTCAAAGCGCATGGGGTTGAATTTGCATTAGATGATTTTGGTAACGGACTCTCCTCTTTTAGCTATTTGCAAGAACTGCCAATTACTTATCTGAAAATTGACGGAGAGTTGATCAGGCGCATAGCCTATGACACCACCAGTCGACATATCACTGAGTCTTTTCATCTGCTTTGCAAAAAACTTGGAATCAAAACGGTAGCCGAATCAGTTGAGGACGTTCTAACCATGGATTGTGTCAAGGATATCGGGATAGACTATATGCAGGGTTTTGGTGTTGCAAACCTCTTTGAGCTATGTAGTTTTGTGGACGGATGTAAGTCGCCAGGGGCATTGATATCGTTCAAAGACGACGTGACCTAGTGCGCTCTCAAGAAGCACAAATTCGGTTTATTGTGAGTATGCCGCTAAGTTCATATCCGCCTGGTTTGATCTGAATCCAGTATTGCTGCAATTGCGTCAGGTATAACAAGACCTTCAGTTACCTGTTTATCCAGCTGTGTTTCAAGCAATTTAATTGTATCGATACGATCGATTACAACGTCGATTTTTTCAAATGGCAAAACGACGACTCCGTCTGAATCAGCGACAATAATGTCGCCCGTGCGAACGTGCTGAGTCCCGATCTGAACCGGCATTGCAACACTGCATGGGCCACGGCTAACCGGAGAATTGGGACTCACACCTCGGCAATATACGGGCAAGCCCACCTTACGTATTCCAGCAGCGTCTCTTACCAACCCATCCGTCACAAACCCGGATGCACCTGCGTTTTTTGCCATACCCATAACCCGATCGCCAATCACCGCACAGCCCGTCCAGCTTCCGGTTGCAACCACCATGACATCACCTGCTTGAAGCTCCGCAAGCGCTGCCCATACGCCGAGCATATCGCCGGGCCTGCAATCGCAGGTCAGTGCCGGTGCACACAGATGGGTTACCGCGGCTTGGGGCGTAAGCAAGTTGATATCGTAGTCGCAAGCGCCGTTGCCATCCAAAGCATCCACTACAAAACCTGTGGGGACACCTTCGAGCCTGGCCAACTGTTGGCTGCTGGGCCGCACCCGATGATCAGAGATGGTCACGGCAACGGGTTCTTCAATCATGATGTATGGTCTCGTGTATTGTTGGTTTGTTAAGGATGTAGACCGATTGAGGTCTACAGAGTGACCAGATTAGAGCAATAGCTTTTTAAAGTCGCACTACCGTTCTTTTACCTAGGCAGCGACAGATAAAAGTGCCGTACGCAAGTGCGAAAGACTCATCTTATCTGAAAGGCGATGGTCCGCCTCATGGATTAACGTAAGACTTGCATCCGGGCACTCCATCAACGCTTGTAAGCGCTGCGAAAAATGCCATGGTACATCCATGTCGCTGGTGCCGTGCAGCATTCTTACAGCAAAAGGCAGGGATATTTTGCTTGTCCTGTTAAATAAAGAAAGCGCTTCCCCACTTCTGATTAGCTCGGCATTGATACGCCAGGGTTGATCCTCATATTGGGTAGGTATGCTAACGAGCTGGCCTTCGTCCAGCTTAAGCTGTTGTTCTGAATTCAGAGCCGGGTACAAGAGTTCTTGAGTAAAATCAGGGGCAGCGGCAATCGTTATCATAGAGCGTATACGTTGAGGCTGAGCCATTGCTGCGTGAACAGCCAACCAGGCACCCATCGAGGACCCAATGATAACCTGCGCTGTGCCACAGTCGATAAGCACCTGTTGTAAATCGGCAAGCCAGTCGTGCAGATCGTGCTCCTCTGCAAGCCCACTTGATTCGCCATGACCGCGGTAATCAAATAGCGTCAAACCCCAACCTCGATCTGCACACAGATCCAGCAGAAACCGGGCCTTATCACCGCGCATCGAGGAGTGAAAACCGCCACAGAACAATATTTTGGGCTTGTCCGCACTCGTTGCTGGTAATCGGCGTACCGCTAAAGACTGAGCAGGTGTGTGCACGCATGCCAAACGAAATTCTTGTGTCACCGGATTCATTGACACAGTATAAGGCCAGTGTGACACTAGTGTCTTTTGGGGGCATCATCTTGAGCGCACCGCGTGTTGGGCTATTTGTAACCTGTCTTGTGGATCTATATCGACCCAATGTCGGGTTTGCCGCCATTAAACTGCTGGAGCAGAGTGGTTGCGAAGTTATTGTGCCTGAAGCACAAACCTGCTGTGGTCAGCCTGCTTTTAACAGTGGAGATCGTGCCAGTACCCAAATAATTGCTCAACAGGTCATTGAAACCTTTGAATCGTTTGATTACGTTGTTTTACCCTCTGGCTCATGCGCTGGCATGTTGCACGCCCACTATGCAGAGCTGTTTGCGGTTGATTCAGATTGGCGCAAGCGCGCGGAAGCTTTCAGTCATCGTTGTTATGAATTAAATGCTTTTTTGGTCGATGTCATGCACTTTCAGCCTGAAACGATACAGTTCAAGCGAAAAGTGACTTACCATGATGCCTGCTCCGGCTTGCGCGAACTCGGTATAGAAGCACAACCACGCCAATTGCTTGATTCAGTTAATGGAATATCACTTGTCGAAATGGATGAAAAAGAAGTCTGCTGTGGTTTTGGAGGAACGTTTTGTGTCAAGTATCCAGATATCTCTGATCGCATGGTTGGTGATAAGGCGGCCATGGTTGTACAAACGGGAGCTGATGTGTTGTTGGGCGGTGATATGGGGTGTTTGTTGAATATCAGCGGCAAACTAAGCCGCAGTGGAAAAACCGTTCGTGTGTATCACGTGGCGGAAGTGCTGGCGGGCCAAATCGAAGATGCTGGCATTGGCAGTGCTGATGGGTCAGGCAGTGAGCCCGCTATTGATGACATTGATAGCCTGCCCGAACGTAAGGAATCGAACACATGAAAGCACAGTCACTTCAGTTCAAACGTAATGCCAGTGATGCTCTACATGACGAAAACCTCAAGCTTGCAATGAGTTTTGCCAAAACCGGTTTTATTGGCAAGAGAGCTGCCGCTGTAGCAGCGGTTCCGCAATGGCAAACCATTCGTGATGAAGCGCGTGAACTTAAAAATCATGTATTGGATAACCTTGACCACTATCTGCTGGCATACGAAGAGGCCGTTATAAGAAATGGTGGGACGGTACATTGGGCTCAGGACGGAGAAGAGGCTGCAAAGATCATTGTGGACCTTTGCACGCAGGCAAACGCAAAAACGGTTGCCAAAGGCAAGTCCATGGTAGGCGAAGAGGCTAGCATCAATGAAGCATTGGAAGAGGCGGGTATAGAACCAATAGAAACAGATCTGGGTGAGTACATCATTCAACTTGCCAAAGAACCCCCCAGCCACATCATTGCGCCAGCGGTACATAAAACCAAAGAGCAAGTGTCAGAGCTATTCCACGAACATCATCAACAGTATGGTCGGCAAGAAAAAATCACTGACCGTGCAGCTCTTGTGCATGAAGCACGCGTCATACTGCGAGAAAAATTTCGTCATGCTGACGTTGGTATCACTGGTGCAAATTTTCTGGTTGCAGAGACTGGACAGCATGTGTTGGTGACTAACGAAGGCAATGGCGATTTAAGTTCGATTTTACCGCGGACCCAAATCGTTATTGCCGGAATTGAAAAAGTGGTGCCAAACCTCAACGATGCAAGCTGCCTTTTGCGCATGCTTGCGCGCAGCGCCACTGGACAACATTTTTCAAACTACACGAGTGTCATGGGCGGTCCTAAAAAAGCTGAGGACACCGATGGGCCTGACGCCTTCCATGTGGTGTTGGTAGATAACCATCGAACCGACATGCTTGCTGGTGACTTAAAAGAGATGCTGCGTTGTTTTCGTTGCGGTGCCTGCATGAATCATTGCCCCGTGTATGGCGCTGTGGGTGGCCATGCCTATGGATGGGTTTATCCCGGCCCTATGGGCTCCGTTTTAACACCTGTTATGGTGGGTATAGAAAAAGCGCCTGATCTGCCACATGCGTGCACGCTTAATGGTCGCTGTGCAGAAGTGTGTCCTATGAGTATTCCTCTGCCATCTTTACTTCGACGCCACCGGCAAACAACATTTGAGAAACAATTGCAAAGTGCCCATTCGCGATATGGACTAAAAGTTTGGGCGTTTTTCGCTAAAAGGCCAATTGTCTATCGTACTTTGACTGGGCTAAGTGTGCGATTTTTAAAACTGATTGGCGGTCGTCGTGGATATTTAAAACGCTTGCCATTGGCGGGGGGCTGGACCAAAGGTCGGAACCTACCTGTGCCGCAACATGCCCAGACGTTTATGGCACTGTACCGGAAACAACAATCATGAGCTCACGCGATGCGATTCTAAATCGGGTCAGTTCAGCGCTCAATCGAGAAGAGGGCAAAGTGCAACTTGCTGACAGGCCAGCAAGCGTTACCCAGCGGCTGCAATCACCTGAAATTCACACACAACCTGAGTTGCCCACGACACAGATAGAGACACTGATAAAAAATATGGAAACTGTTGAAATGAGTGTGGTGCGCCTGCAGAGTGAAGCCGATGTCGTCAATGCTGTGGATTGGTATCTCGAAGAGCATGGCATCGATGGAGAATTATCTGTCTCTCCTTCGCTTGCTCATCTTGCCTGGACTAAAAAAGTGCACAGTGGGCCGGCAACGGGAACAGAAGCCACCAGTGTCACCAGCTGCTTCGCTGCTATTGCTGAAACAGGCAGCATCGCTTTAAAAAGCGGCGCTGATACACCAGCGACTTTAAATTTTTTACCGGAAAACCATTTGGTTGTTTTAAAAGAGTCTCAAGTAGTCGATCATCTTGAGGCCGTTTGGGATAGTATGCGAGCGCAGTCATCACAACCAAGAGCAATCAATCTGGTAACTGGTCCATCCAGAACGGGAGATATCGAACAGACCATCGAATTGGGAGCGCATGGGCCACGACGTATGCATGTCATGCTGGTTGCGGGCGAATAACGCTGCACGCCTGGGTACTTTTATCGTCAACTGTATTTAGGCGAATCAAGTGCAAATGAATAATTAAACAGATTTGATAACTGGCGCTTCTATCATGAGCAATCAACAGCATCCATCACTGGCATCCATCAAGGCAATTACTTTTGATCTTGATGATACTTTCTGGGATTGCGAACCAGTTATTCTGAGCGCTGAAGAAACCCTCTATCAATGGATGCATCAACATACCCCTCATGTCACAAACGAGAATTCGACAGAGCAGTTGCGCGAGCATCGAATGGGGATGTATACCCGGTTTCCAGAGCTTGCTACCGATGTCACTGCGATGCGAAAAAAAGCCCTGACTGAAATCTTTGAGCGATATGGTTATGGCACCAGTAAAGTGGAAGATGCTTTTGCTGTGTTTTACAAGGCGCGCAGTCAAGTGGTGTTGTACGAAGGGGTTGTAGAGCTCCTTAAGGATTTATCCGCCCGTTATGCGCTTGCTGCGATAACCAATGGTAATGCGGATCTGGATCTAATTGGTATCGCTGATTATTTTGATGATATTCAATGTGCATCGCTGACGAACCCACCTAAACCTGAGCCCGATATGTTTTTAAAAAGTGCTGCCGTGATGGGTGTCTCCGTATCGCAAATTCTTCATGTTGGCGATAACCCCCAAACAGATGTAGTAGGTGGTCTTAATGCCGGTACTCAAACTGTCTGGTTTAATCAAATGCAGGCAACATGGCCTGAAAAATTACCGCGTGCACACTTTGAAGTGCGCAGTATCGCTGAGTTAAAGGAACTCATAGGTACTTCATCCTGATGCCCAGTGAAGTGACCCAGTAGTAGTGCGTTAGATTTTAATACACACGTTGCTGAACCTCGATTCGTAAGGTATAAACCGGCGGGCTGGTTTTCTATCTTCTGGGTTCGTAGGCAGCAGCTTTAATGAATGAGTAGCAGGAAGAAAATAATGAGTAGAGTGTTTTACGTTAATGGTGATTTTGTAGCAGAGGAAGACGCCAAAATTTCGGTTTTGGATCGTGGGTTTTTGTTTGCTGATGCGGTTTACGAAGTCTCTACAATCTTGCGTGGAAAACTGATTGATAACAACGCTCATCTAAAGCGTTTGGGTAGATCAATGAGCGAATTATCCATGTCGGCTCCATGTAGTGACGAAGCCATAATCGCAGCACAAAAGCGGTTGGTGGAGGTCAATGGTGTTGATGAAGGCTTGTTGTATCTGCAGGTATCAAGAGGTGTAGCAGACCGGGATTTCGCTTATCCTGCCAATGTGGACTCTTCGATGGTTATGTTTATTCAGGAAAAAAACCTGTTAAACAATCCTGCGGCGGAAAAAGGGTTGAGTGTCATTAGCGTGCCAGATTTACGCTGGCAGCGGCGCGACATAAAAACGGTCGGCCTGTTATATCCAAGTATGGCAAAGCAAGCTGCACTGAGCGCAGGAGCGGATGATGCCTGGATGGTAGAAGATGGCCTGGTGACAGAGGGGACTTCCAATAACGCCTACATTGTAACGGCGAATCAAGAGATAAAGACACGGCATCTTGGCAACGAAATTCTCAGTGGTATCACACGTACCGCTATTCTTAAATTTGCACAGGAGTCTCACTACAAGGTAGTCGAAGAGCCCTTTAGCCTGGAGGAGGCAGCCAGCGCGAGCGAGGCATTTATATCCAGCGCATCTACTTTTGTTATGCCGGTTGTGAAGCTGGATGGTCAACCGATTGGCACTGGCACACCTGGTCCTGTCGCAGCTCATCTTAGAAAGGTCTATATAGAAACCGCCCTGCAACGTGAAGACCTGTAAAGCCGAACCATGATCCCACATCTAATTGGCAGCGATAGGGTTTGCCATAAGAGTCGGATATCCCGGTTTGAGCGCCTGGTCTCCAGTTAATTGGAATGCCAGTCTGGCTTTTTAATTTTAAGTTATTGAATGTAAAAGAATAATTCACATTGTGCGTAGTGTCTCATACTGGGTTAAAAGCGTTGTAAAATGAAGAGACTGCCACTCTATACAACAGCGTATTCCGCTATCATGGTCAATAGCTGATCAACAATGTGGGATTGGCGGTTTGTCTTAGTGCTACTGTAAAGCCGCTGAATCAAGTTATGGCATCACCCGATCTCGATGATACTCTGCAGAAAAAAGACTCCATGTTTGCCTTTCTGGGCGAAGGTGTTGGAGAGCAGCAGGCGTCAAAAATGGACGCGCAAAGCTACGAGTCGGTTATGCCAGTTATTCGTCCGCCAATCCCGGTATCCCAATCCGGGGCGGCGAGTCTTCAGAACAGCCCAACAGCTTTTGTTGCTACTGGCGTGCCCACTAAGACTAACTTTGATTCAGAAGACGTCAACGCGGACGGTTCAGAGCAGCAAAATTTAACCGATACTGACTTTGCTCCAGGTAGTGCAGAATCGAATCGAAAAGCTCCATTGTCTGAGCATGTTGATGTTAATCAACCGTTGGATTATGACGATGATTTCGGTTTTTTGGCTGCCGGAAAATCCAGCTCTGCTGCGCCTTTTGACATCAGCTCGTCAGAAACCAGCTGGCACGAGGGCGTACACACTGATTACCCCTCCAATGAGTCAAGTGAGATCTGGCCACTGTTGGTGGTTATTGCGGTATTAGTCAGTGGTTTGGGAAGCTACTACGCATATGAACACTTTCAACAGAAAACGATTCAATCAGCGGTAACTCCATCAAGTTCCGATACAGCACCAACGACATTGGCCGACTCTGGGCAGGATAATATTCCGCTGAGTGAATCTGACACAACCCTAAGTGAAAATGATCTGAATGCAGCTGACCTAAGTCAATCTAATAGCGAAGGCCTGGTAGATCAAACTTCTGAAATAGAAGTGCAAAATGTAAACCCACTCGATGTCACAATCATAACAAGCCCGAATGCAGTATCGCTGGGAGATCGTTTCAAAGAACAGCTCGCCGCTTTGGAAAAATTAGTAAGCGATGGAGAGTTGGAACAGGCGCAATCGACTTTACGCACAATGAATCGGAGTGTGTATGGCTACGGTGCTTTGGAGTTTGGTCAGATTGAGGATCGCATAGATAACCTTGTAAACAATAACGCTGTTGCTTCGCAGATAACAACTGAGGCTTCAGAGAGTGAACAAAAACAGGCACAAGCGGCAGCAGAGCAAATTGATGTAGAGCGAACAATTGAAGCGGAGCAAGCGGCTTTAAGGGCTGAAGCAGAGCGTCTTGCTGCTGCCGAGGCTGTTGCTGCGGCAGAGGCGGAAGCGGAAGCGGCGCAACGACTACAGGAACAACTGGCTGAAGACGCAAGAATTGAACAAGTGCGATTAGAAGCAGAGGCAGAAAAAGTTCAGCGTGTGGCAATAGCTCAAGCTGCAGATCAAGAAGCACAAGTGGTAGAACGACGAGCGGATCAGGAGCGTGCTGCTGCGGAAGCTGAACGTTTGATACTGCGGCTTGAGGCTGCGGCAGAGCGCAAAGCTAGTCAGCCAGCGGAAGCCGAAGCAGAAACCACTGCGCAAGCGGAGGCAGAACAACTAGCGTTGGTCGATGCGGAACGAATTGCTCAAGACGAAGATGCACGTCTGGCGCAGATTGAAGCAGAACGTTTGGCGCAGGTTGAGGCGGAACGATTGGCGCAGGTTGAAGCGGAACGTTTGGCGCAGGTTGAGGCGGAACGATTAGCGCAGGTTGAAGCGGAACGATTAGCGCAGGTTGAAGCGGAACGATTAGCGCAGGTTGAAGCGGAACG
>CALHRQ010000266.1 GCA_938038175.1 uncultured Granulosicoccaceae bacterium
TGATAGGTACATTCGTACTGATACGAACATCATCAAGAAATACGGTAACCGTTCCTCGACTCCCTTCGGCAAGACTGCCCGGACCATAGACCAGGTCTCTTATCTCATCTACAAAACCGTAGTTGCTATTTAGCAGCAAGCCTCCCTCCAGCACACCCAATGTTTCGCCATTCAAGGCAATCACCTGTTGCAGTACGCGAATCACCATGGCACGGTCTTCCCATTTTTTATCAGTGGGAGCAGCGCGCAGAGTTTCTACGAGAGGAAAAATCACTTTTTCAGGTTTTATGGATTTTTCTCTATCCCATTGCTCACGCGCATATATCTCGATACCTGCGGCGGCCTCAGAGACTGGCTTTTGCTTATCTGTTTGCAGCACTTGAGTGGTTAATGGTGAAAGCTTTGTGTTCCATGATTGCCAGCCGTCTTCAAACAGTCGCTGAGTACCGTCAGCGTTTAAAAAATTGATGAAGTCAAAACCCTCGAACTTTCGGTGCTGTTGAAGTATGCGATTAAGTTCTTCATGGTCGTTATTATTAAGAGAATGCAAAAATGCAAAGCTATTGGATAACGATGTCAGTGATTCCTGCCGATAGGTCTGAATACGTTTGAAGACATCATGTGTCACTCGGAGGTCAGTATTGACCTTTGTAAACAGTTGTTCGTAGGTATAGGACGTTGACCAGTGTGCGGATAGATAGACCACAACCCCGGCAAGCAACAAAAGAGGACCAAGAACCAAAGCCAACAGTTTGTAGCGCAAAGTCCAACCGCGAAAGTTCGAACTGAGGTTCATGCCGTTCTAGCTTTTTCTTGCAGTGCTATTTGTGTGGCCGTACCAAAGATGTTGTTTGCGTTCAAGCGTTTTACGCGACACCCCTAGCCGACGCGCAGCCGCAGACTTGTTATTGTTTACTGACGCTAACACAGCCTCGATATGTGCTCTTTCTACAGCCTCGACTGTCCACTCCAGAGGGTAGCCATCACCCCTTTCTGATGTTGATTCAGCTGCCGAAGTGCATAAGCTGTCAGCTGGCAGTCGTCCTAGCAGCAACGTACGCTCAACAACATTTTTTAGCTCTCTGACATTGCCAGGCCAGTGATAAGCTTGTAGTCGTTGCCAATCTGTATGCATAAGCTCTACCGGCACAAGCCGCAGCTCTGAAGACAGTATTTCCTGAAAATGCTGAACCAGCTCTGGTACGTCTTCAAGACGTTTTCGTAAAGCTGGCACTACAATAGAGAGCACATTGAGTCTGAAATACAGGTCGGCTCGGAAGTCGCCCGCTTTGGACGCTTTTTCAATATCTCGGTTTGTGGCAGCAAGCACTCGAACATTGACGGGGATTTCACGTTCGCTGCCAACCTGACGAATGGTCTTGTCTTCTAAAAACCGCAACAACTTTGCTTGCATAGCGGCGGGAAGTTCGCCAATTTCATCTAAAAATAATGTTCCTTTATCGGCATGTAAAAGCAAGCCATCACGAGACTGAGAGGCGCCAGTAAAGGCACCCTGGACATGCCCAAACAGCTCACTTTCAAACAATTCTGGCGTAATCGAACCACAGTTGAGAGCCACAAATGGACCATTTCGGTTTGACATTGCGTGAATGGCTTGAGCAATGAGCTCTTTGCCGGTACCCGTTTCGCCTTGTATCAATACATTCGATTGGGTCAGCGCCATGCGCTGCGCCTGCGCCATGGTTTTTTTGATGGCATCACTACTGCCAACAACCCCATGACTATCATTGACTTGGTTCAATTGCAGTCGAAGCAGCGAGTTCTCGCGAATGATTTGACTTTTCTTAAGCGCTTGCTGCATCGAAAAGAGAATCTGTTCTGAACGAAATGGCTTTAATACGAAATCGTCCGCACCATTTCTGAGTGCGGCAACTGCCATGTCAAGATCGGCGTAGGCAGTCATATATATGACGTGTGTGCTGACACCGGCTTCGCGTAATTGACGCAACCAGTCAAGACCGGAAAGACCAGGTAACCTGATGTCGACTAAAAGAAGATCGAAGTGATAGCGTAAACGCAATGCTTCCGCTTCTTCTGCACTGCCAGCAACCTCTAACAGTGCACAACGCTTCTCAAGCGCACGCTTGAGGAAATTGCGCATTCCAGGTTCGTCATCCACTACCAAAATTGCAGCCGAACGAAGCAATCGGTCAAAAGCAGCGGTAGAAGCCTGCTTTGGCACTTTAGTTCTTAATCTGCTTGCATTAGCTGATACTGCCATTGATCCCTGCGGGTTCGGCTAGTAATTCACACTATGCCACAGTTTAGCCGCCCGTCAAATGCTCTGACACCAAAAGGCATTGCTATTGCATTGAAATTCAATGCTTTATAAGGTGAAAACAGAAAAACCTAGCCAAATAGGCAGTATTCAGCTAATCACCAACAGACTAAATTTAAGAAATATTACAGGCCATTAATTGACGTAATTTCTGGCAGGTAATAGTACCGTTGCCTACACTCTAATTGATGTGGTCTGATGTTCGCATAGAGAGGCTTATGCAGCTTATGAAAAGTTGCAGCACAGCCGCAAAGTAACCTTAAAAAACAAACTGAAAAAGCAATGAATGCAGGTCAAACCAACGATATCTTAAGTGACAAGCCACTGGTCACCACAAAAAAGCAGGCGATATCGACTGTACCCATCAACGCCGAATTTCAAGTTGCTGCCAACGAAGGGCCTATGTCCAACAGGCTCTGGGCAAAGCAGCTGATCGATCGCTGCCTGGCAGCAATTGGCATATTGCTTATAGCTCCGGTTTTAATACTTATTGCAATAGCGGTTAAATTTTCCAGTCGTGGTCCCGTATTGTTTTCGCAGCTACGATATGGGCAGCACCGCAGCATGATCACCGTTTATAAGTTTCGCACTATGCGAGTCAATAGAAAGGCCCAGTTCACACAAGCCACCCGCGATGATCCTCGTGTTACCAGAGTAGGCTGGTTTCTTCGACGCACAAGCCTTGATGAATTACCTCAACTGCTTAATGTACTCAATGGCTCAATGTCGCTGGTTGGTCCCAGACCACACCCGGTAACACTCGATGCACAGTACACCAGTATTGTCCCGCATCTGAACAACCGCTATCGCGTAAAACCTGGCATCACAGGCCTGGCTCAGATTAATGGCTTTAGAGGCGAAACTCGGCAACTTCTCGACATGGAAGGACGCATTGCCTACGACAACAAGTACATCAATAACTGGAGTTTATTGCTAGACATCAAAATATTGATGACGACGTTGATCAAGGGCTGGGTACATAAAAACGCTTACTAGGCCAATACGCCTCTCTCTTGTTGGATACGTGTGATCCTTCAGTTACCTAAGGCCTGTAGCAAAGCCACGATCGCTAGACATTCCAGCTAACATTCGATACCGGCAAAGCAAGCAACTGCGTTGCGTTCGCAAGTTGAGTCGGCGCAGGTATCACATATCCACCCACCACCGGCCCAACGGGAACAACTGGTGGTCGAAAAATTCCACAGCAAGATTTTCATGACACACTGGTAGATCGGCCAGTTCACTGCACTGAGCTAAGGAGGACTTAATCACGCTTTCGGGTGTCGGCGTGCCGATCGTCGGGAACTGTCAAGACAGATTCTGTCAAAAGGAGTAAGCATTGCGCTGGTCTCAGCGGTACTGCGATATAAAAGAATTTTGCCATACAAGCGGGAATCCATTCCGATGCAGCACCACCAACAGACCTCAAAATCATCTGTCATGCGGGACGCGGAGTCCTCAGCGAAGCCTCGCCCTTTTTCACGCAAGCCAGCAGTGCTCCGGCCTTTGCTCTTGTTCACCGCACTGGTAGCCGTTCTCGGCTATTTAATGCTCGAACAGTTTGGCGGCGGTTCGCCAGCCATCGCGGCTGAACATCAAGGTAATACCCCAGCTGTGATCGAGTTGTTTACCTCGCAGGGCTGTTACAGCTGTCCACCGGCAGAGGCCCTGTTTGGTGAACTGATTGAGGCCAACGACCTTGACAATCTTGTCGCACTTGAATTTCATGTCGACTACTGGGATTCCCTGATATACGGGAGTCATGGTTCTCACAAGGACCCGTTCTCCAGCGCAGAGAACAGCTTGCGTCAACGCTTGTACAACCGAGCTGATTTGCGCGGGCGACGCGGTGTTTATACACCTCAAATTGTGGTCAACGGATCCTTTGCCGCAGTTGGTTCAAAACGACGGACTGTACTGGAAAGCATCAGAAAGCTCGAACGGCCAGCAGTGGCTATAGATGTCTTCGAGCAAGCCCAGTCCGATGATGCGGCAGCAGCCGGCCTTCATATCGCATTGAGCGGCGACTTCACTGATGTGCCGGACGACACGCATGTCTGGCTTGCGGTATTTGATATCAAAGAGACCACTAAAATCACCACCGGAGAAAACCACGACAAAACGCTGACCAGCCATCATATGGTGCGCGAGCTGGAACTTCTATCACCACAAGGCGGTTACACAGAACTAAAAGGATCTGACGGTTCCTTGCAATTGGAGACGGGAATAGTACTTGGTGAAGGTCAAGGTTGTGCCATATTACTTCAAGGATCAGAGCCTGGCCCTGTTCATGGAGCATCCTATTGCCCGACGTCTTTATGGAAGCCAAAGGGTGTTTAAGGATGTGGAATTCTAACCTGATCTTTCCAGGCATTAAGCTGCAGATCTGTAATAGCGCTCTTAAGTTCGATCAGTCAGCAGCCTGAACTGCCTCTCGCTGCAGAACAAAACTGAGTGACGCTGGATTCAATCTCACAGCAATCCCGACGATGATCATGGACTTCGCATCATAAGGTGATGTAAAAGTACTTAAATGGGTGGACTGGCAGCCATTCGACTAACTGTACAGAGAGGCCTGCCTCAGTTTTCAGCTGACTGTGGCGGCCCAAAACTCATTTTTCTGCCTTGCTATTCAGCCTACCCGGATCTGGCCGCTATTTTTTTGCAAATCTATTAGTCCCGCTCCAAACAATGAAGCTTAAACTGCCTGCCATGAAATCGACCATTCAACAATTGAAGTTGGGTGTGAGCCTTACAGCTACTCTTGTTTTTCAATCCCTCGTCAGCCAACCGGCGTTAGCGGATTCTGACGTTTTTTTAGAGTCGAATGGCCTTGTGGTGATTGAGGCTGAGTCGATGCCGGTAGTAGGGCAATGGGAACTTCGTTCTGAGGTTGCTGGTTTCAAGGGTACTGGATACTTGCACTGGACGGGACCGATCCGTCTGGCACCCAATGCCGCTGTTGATCGTGATGCCATCACTTACCATTTTAAAATTGAGAATGCTGGCAACTATGAGTTTCGCTTTCGCAGCTATATAGCTGGTGGGGATTCAGCTCTTGACAGTAATGATTCCTGGGTGCGGTTTCCTACTGGAGAAAATATCGACGGTGAACTTGAACTGGATGGCTGGACAAAGGCATTCCAGAATCAGTTTGGTCAGTGGTCGTGGGGAGCGAATACCGAAGATCATGTAAACGGTGGTTCCAGTCAACTGCGCCAGTATTTTTCAGCCGGTGTTCATTACTTGCAGATCTCAGGTCGTTCAACTGATCATGCAGTGGATCGTATGATTCTGTTTAATGCCGATCTGCAAGGTTTCGCTGCATCGATAATGGATAACGCTCCCGAGTCGGATCGTGTGCCCTCCGAAAATCAGTCTGAAAATAGTTCAGAGGAAGAAAGCGGGAATAATGAAGCTGCAGAAAGCGGAGATGGTGAAACTGAACAAAGTGGGAATGGTGAAACTGAAGAAAACAATGACTCAGAAGCAGCTGCCAATGAAAGCAACAATAATCTGATTGTTGACTGGCTTGCAACTGAGGAAGCACCAGAGCCGAATGTTTGCCAATCGGGCGTATTGTCCCTGGCGCTTAGCAAGCAGGCTTATGTTAGTGGAGGAACTCTGAGCGATCCAGGTGAGCTGCGTGTAGATGGTGTATCTCGTACTGCATTACTTGGTTTTTCTCTGCAGGATGTGCCGCCTACTGCAGCATCCGCTCATCTGGAAATGACAGTCGGTGAAGACAATGGCCATGGCATTCTAATGCTCGGGCTAGGTAGTCACAATGATTGGCAGGCGGGGCAGTCTGCAGATAATGTTCCTGATGTTAGTGCTCTAATAAATGAGTTCGCTGGCGTATGGGAGTCGGGTAATCGACATGCGTTACCCATTGATCCGTCTTTACTAAACGATGAGACCGTGAGTATCCTGCTGTCGATGCAAGCGGGAGCCAACGATATGTCCATTGTTGCCGACTATGATTCGCTAGCTCCAACACTGGTGCTCAATGGGGATAATGCGTTTTGTGATCAGTACAATGCCAATCGCAGCGCTCGAGAGGCTGCTAGTGAGTCTTCTACACAGACGGAAAACACAACGACCAACAGTGAAGCGACTGAAACTGAAGTTGGAACTGAAGCTGACACTGAAAATGAAGTTGGAACCGAAACTGAAGCTGAAACAACGGCCGAAACCGGAAGCGTTGAAGAGACTACGGATGCCTCTGTCAGCGAAGCGTCCAACGGGTCGGGCGCAAGCAGTGACAACGACTCCGGATCGGGTGCATTGACGTTATTCTCTGGTGTGCTTTTATTCTTGCTGGTGTTGCTCAAGCGGTCAAACGCGATTCGCGAAAACCTTCGCAAGCCACTCTATTACTGAGCCTGGGCATCTGCGGAAGGCTTCACGGAATTATCCACTGGAGGCATTTGCCCGTGCCATCAGAACTTAAAGATGAAAACAAAAGGGCACTCCAGCAATGGACATCACGCGCACTAACATGGAATGAGGCCGGCAACGGCTTCACCAGTATTCAATTACCGAACGCTATGGCGCGTACCATCTAAGAACGCGATCAGCATTGCGCCTGGCCTGGCTGTACGCAATCTCGCCATCAGCATATTCATCTAATACCTTGCGCAAACTATCGCCTACTCGCTTCCGGTTTCGAGTTCTCGATTCTGATGGACAGATAGTATCGGATCGTTCCGGTGATCAGGCTAAAGTTGCCGGTTCAGCAGGTTCAACAGATAGAGCGCATATTGACTTTACACATGTAAAGTCTGGCAACCAGTGCAGAGAGGCTATTGCGTATTATTTTAATCGCAAGAGAACATAAAACAGGAAGAGGCACTCAAGAGCTTTCCGCTCCTTATATTTAGCGTGAATGATTTCTTCGATCCACAACCGCCGGCTGAGGTAATATGAGGTGTAACTCAATGAACAAAAGTCAGGTTGAACAATGTCTAAGCGTCACATTTTAATTACCGGTGTTAGTCGTGGCCTCGGGTATGCCTTGTGTCAAGAATTCGATCGACTTGGCCATGCAATTGCGGGCTGCGCTCGCAATGACAAATCAATCGACCAATTGCGTACTGGTCTGGGTCCCGGGCATCACTTTAGCACCGTTGATGTAACAGACGATGAGGCTGTCGGTCGCTGGGTTGAAAAAGTGACCAGCGTTTGGGGTGTACCGGACCTTGTCATCAACAACGCCGCAACCATTAATAAAAACGCTGCGCTTTGGGATGTGCCGCTAGGAGAGTTTCGTCAGTTAGTCGATGTCAATATCACGGGTGTGTTTTCAGTTGTTCGCCATATCACCCCACATTTGATTGAACAAGGCAGTGGCGTAATTGCCAACCTCAGTAGTGGTTGGGGAAGATCGGTCTCAGCCGATGTTGCAGCTTACTGTGCGACAAAATATGCAATTGAAGGCATGACAATGGCCCTGGCCGAGGATTTACCAACAGGCCTTGCGGCCGTGCCAGTAAACCCCGGCATTATCAATACTGAAATGCTGCAATCTTGTTTTGGCCCCTCGGCAGATCAGGCACCTACCCCTGAACAATGGGCAAGCAAAGCTGCGAAATTTTACTTACAGCTCAGCGTAAAAGACAATGGCAAGCCGCTGAGTGTTTGAACTACCTTAACGAGCGCCATGCAGCGCAAATCAAATTGCGTGGAACTTAAACCATGCAACTTTTTCTCGCAATTACTGTTCGCAGAAACAGGTTCGTTGTGAGGCTACGTTGTGAGGCTACGATGTACCACTCTTTAAAATGTACTAATAAATGACAACACATTATAAAGGAAGAGAAAATATGAAAAAAATATTGGGCGCGTTATTTGTTGCAATACTCATTACAATCCAATCTTTTTCAGTACACGCTCAAAGCAATGCAAAACGATCAGTTACAGAAATTGCAAAAGATGTATATCGTTTACAAAACAATTTCCATTACTCCCTGGTTGTACTGACCGGCGAAGGTGCTGTGGTTGTTGATCCAATCAATTCTGATGCAGCGCTCTGGATCAGATCTGAAGTCAAAAAACTTACTGACAAACCCATTTCCCACTTGATCTACAGCCACAGCCACGGCGACCATGCATCTGGCGGCGCAATATTGGCTGCAGGGGCTGAAGTTCTGGCACAAGCTAATGCACCTGACACTATTGACGGTGTAAAGCCAACAATACGTTTTGACGACTACCACGAATTTTCAGCCGGTGACCACACCTTTGAATTAACCTGGCTGGGCCCCGGTCACGGCAGTGATTTAATCGCAGTTGTTATCAGGCCATCCAACGTCGCGTTTATCACCGATGTTGCAGCACCAAAACGCCTACCGTGGAGAAACATGGGTGGTGCTAATGTAGACGACTGGATCAGCCAGATTAAAAAAATAGAATCGCTGGATTTTGAAATCTTCGCGCCCGCACACGGCAACGTGGGTGTCAAAGCCGATGCAACCGATGTGCGTATATATATGGAAGAACTAAAAGGGCAAGTACTTGCTGGTCTCAAGGCCGGAAAATCTGTTGATACCTTGAAACAAGAAATCACTATGGATGAGTATAAAGACTGGATTCAGTACGCAAATTGGTTACCGCTGAACATTGAAGGTAATGCGTCTTATCTTCAGGCCAGTGGGCAGGTGAAATAGATCGCGTATAGTTGCGGCGGTTGCTCTATTGGCACAGGCAGCAACGCTATTGGGCTTGCGTTGCTTCTTGGTCTTGGCTCTATCGGAGTCTTGTTGCGACGAAGAAAGTTTGCTCGCGTAGTGAGTGTAGCCATAACGTTAGAAAAAGCCGTGTTTTATAGAGCATCCGGCTCCGCAACTGGGACAGACTGGGTTCATCCTTGAACCGTGATGTGATGAGTTAGGCTCTAGACTATATCAAAAAAAATGCAACAACTATCAAGTACGCCATGTAGCATTTAGTGGCATTCTAAAACCAATCTACTCAGGCTTTTATTCATGCTGCAGGACAGCCAGGTGAATCACTTAGCCTTGCCCAGTAGGGGTTGTTTTGCGACATCTCACAACGCAATAGGAAGTTTCTTGTACCGATGGGAACGCACTGCACAGTACCTAAACTTTGCATGTTGCCAGCTGAATCACGACACTCGCAATCCGGGAGGGATTGGCCGCTGACACTGGCAGCATAAGTTGCTAACAAAAAAAGGAAAGACACGCATATCGAGCGCTTTTTTAAATTCATCCATAGCTCCTTTAAAAGCAGACTCTGTCTGAAAGCAACAGCATACGCCTAACAGTGTATTTATAGCAAGATTCCGAGTTGATATGAAATGTCAGGAATACGAAGAACCACAGGATAATAGGAAAATTCAGGAACAAGACAAGCAGCACGGCGCTGCATCGCACAAGGCCAACAGGGCCGCTTAATCTGAATTTGATCTGGACTCTAAACCTGAATACTGCAATCCAGAATAAGCCAAACCTTATTCACCCACAACAATAGTCCGAGTTGCCAAAACTCTCCGATCTTGAGACAAGACATAACGCAGCTCATACTCACCAGGCTCTGCGGGCATTCGCAATTGTAGAGGTGAGCCACTGCTGGTGCGCACTCGCCTGACAACTTTCTTCTCACCAATTCTGGCTATTTCGATGTGATCGGCTCGAGCATCCGGACCTTCCCAGATAATGTCTATAACTTCGTCTGGCTGCGCTTGATCAGGAGCATTGAGTGTCACATCGACATTGTTGACTGTGATTGATCTCGTCGCCATAACTCTTTTACCCTGATAAAGGATATACCGAATTTCGTAATCACCAGCTTGCGATGGCATTTGAAGTTCAAGCGGGCTGCCTTTGGAAGTGCGTGCCCGGTTAATGAGTTTTTTCTTGCCAACTTTTGCAACAGCGATGTAATCATTTGCGGCATCAGGACCATCCCAGTGAACATCAACCATTGCACTTATGCCGGCTTCATCGAGCGCATCTAAAGAGGTGCTCACATCGTTTACGCTTATAGGACGAGTGGCCAGCACTTTTTTATCTTGATATAGGATATACCGTATTTCGTAATCACCAGGCTTAGAGGGCATTGTTAGTTCCAACGGATTGCCTCTGGACGTACGCGTCCGGTTTATCAGTTTTTTCTCGCCAGCCTCAGCAATAGCAATGTAATCATGGGCGGCATCAGGACCATCCCAGGTCACGTCAATCTTATCGCTGATATCAGCTTCCTCTGCTGCGTCTAACATGGCACTCACATCATTTACGGTGATGGGACGCGTAGCCAATACTCTTTGGTTTTGATACAACACATATCGAATTTCATATTCACCAGATTTAGAGGGCATTTGCAGCTCTAAAGGATTGCCCCTACCCGTTTGCGTTTGATTGATTGTTCGTTTTTCACCTACCTTAGCAATCGCAATATAATCGTATTGGGCGCCAGGGCCATCCCAGGTCACTTCAATCTTTTCGCTGACATCAGCTTCATCTGCTGCGTCTAACATCACACTCACATCATTTATGGTGATGGGGCGCGTAGCCAGTGCTTTTTGGTATTGATATAACACATATCGAATTTCGTACTCACCCGATGTTGCAGGCATTTGCAGCTTTAATGGATTGCCTCTACCTGTTTGAGTTTGATTGATCACTCGCTTTTCACCCACCTCGGCAATGGCAATGTAATCGTACTGGGCATCAGGTCCTTCCCAGGTGATATCAACAAATTCGCTGACATCAGCTTCATCGACTACCTCCAGGGAAGCGCTAACCTCTTTTACAGTGATAGGCTTCGTAGCAAGAACCTTATGATCCTGATACAGCACATATCGAATTTCGTACTCACCAGATGTTGCAGGCATTTGCAGCTCTAAAGGATTGCCCCTACCCGTTTGAGTTTGATTGAGCGCTCGCTTTTCACCCACTTTGGCAATGGTAATGTAATCGTACTGGGCATCAGGTCCTTCCCAGGTGATATCAACAAATTCGCTGACATCAGCTTCATCCACCGCTTCTAATGAAACAATCGCATCATTAACTGTAATTAGACGAGTCCCCAATATCTTTCTGTCTTGATACAGCATGTATCGAATTTCAAATTCTCCAGGTGTTGAGGGCATTTGCAATTCAAGCGGACTACCTTTTGACGTGCGTGTTTCGTTAATGTTTTCTATCGAGCCTATCTCGGCCACGGCAATAACATCATAGGTTTCATCTGGCCCTACCCAGGTGACCGTCACTGATTCACCGATACTGGTTTCGAGCGGAGCATTGATTTCGACGATTGATTCAACAACGCTTATGGGGCGCGTAATGAGAGGTGTATTGAACGTGTAGGATATGTATCGCAGTTCATACTTACCCGCGGTAGTTGGCATTTCAAGTTGCAGTGGATTGCCACGACTGGTGCGAGTTGCATTTATAATTTGATCACGATTATCAACAGACACAATTGCAACAGTATCGTAGCGCTCGTCTGGCCCAGCCCAGGCTACCGGTATACGCTCACCAACTTCAGCAACATCTGCTGCCTCAATACTGACATCTGCTGCTTCAACCGTTATAGGGCGCGTGGCAAGTACAGTGGTGTCTGCGTAAAGGATATAACGCAGTTCGTATTCACCTGGCTCTGGCGGCATTTGCAGTTGAAGCGGCGTTCCATCAGATGTTCTTTGTCCTGTAATTTCTGCTTTATCCCCTGGTATAACAACGGCAACAAGATCATATTTTTGATCTGGACCTGTCCATTGTATCGGTATGGAAGTCGCTGCCGGTGCGATGTCTTGCGCTTTAAGTGTGGCCGGGGCATCTTCAACGGTGATGACTGCGCTTGCAAGAACCCGTTCCGGTATTCCTTGTTCGTAACGAATTTCGTACTCTCCAGGTGTTGTGGGTGCAGGGAATATCACAGGATTCGGATTAGCAGCCAGTAGATACTCAAGCGCATCCATAGGCGCACTGTCTGGCAATGCCAATGTGATACGATCGTTTGCACGTGCTGGCCCTTCCCACTGCACTTCAAACCTTTCACCGATAATTACCTTATCTGGGCCTTCGACTCGTGCAGTGTATTGCAGTGCAGGTAAGCTAAGCTTGAAACGGGTGTTACCGCTGGCTTGTAAATTTATATCGAGAGTAGCGCTTGCACCATCTTCTTCGCGCGTCACCATGACAGCGTATTGACCAGGATCAAGCTCCAGTTGAATAAAGCGTGCATCTTGCTGATCTGCAGGGACGAATTGTTGTGACGAGTTTGAATCTTCACTGATACCTGCAGGTAGCAGTGACCAAATCAGACCCTCGATAATGTCGTTATCTTCTTCATCTACGGCAAAAGCGCTCATGGTCAGTTTTTCAATGGGCTGACTGACTTCAACGAGCGCCTGAGTAAGTTCGGATGCTGTGCTAGCCGTTAAAAACTTGCCACCTGTGTTTTCCGCCAGACAACGGAGCTGCTCACGATCGTTCTCCTCGCCAACATCGAACCCGATCACATGGGTTGTAAAATCAATGCCTCGGTCTTCAAGTTCGCTACCAACAGCACAGGGGTCAAGATCGCAGGTTTCGCGACCATCTGATACAAGAATGACGGTTGATGCGTTCTCTTCTATACGCAAAACATCCGCCGCCTGTATTACGGCGGCCGACAAAGGTGTTTTACCTTTGGGATCAAGTGATTTGATCGCGCTTGAAATGGCATCTCGTGTGCCAGCGCCTGGCGGCACTAACATTTCTATGTCGCCGCAATCCCCTTTTCGGCGATGACCATAAGTGATCAAGCCAAGCTCTTGCTCGACAGGCAAAGTAACCAGTAGCTCATTGATTACATCTTGAGCGATACGAATTTTGTAGCCGTCGGAAATTTTTTGCCACATGGAACCCGACGCATCCAGCACGAGGATGGTTTTTCCATCTTGAGCGTGGGCTAGCGTATTAAACAATAATAATGCGAGCGCAAAGAAAAGCGCAGGAATGAAGCTGTTTGACCTGTCCAATTCAAACTGCTTGCAGGTAGATTTCGCCATGAGCTTTCCTTTCTCTGAATTAATAGTCCCAGTATATTCAATTTAGGTTAAACCATGAAATTACTCGTGTGATACACAAGGATAGGGTTTGATATCAGCACCTAAAACAATTGTTGTTCTACTTGGTTGGCAGACTGAGAACTCGCCTTCAACAAACATGGGCCGAGCTTTATGATATGCATAACACTATATGCAGCCTTAATAGAGCACTTTAAGTGCAGCTTTAAGGGCAGTTTGAATTATCGAACGGGCACGCCCAGTGCGCTCGACCGTAGGTCGGCGGTTTGATCCATCGTATGCCAAAGCAATGCTTGAAGTCGAACCAGGAATCAAATTTAGGAAGTTATTGGTGGAGCTAGGCTCTACCGAACAACATTGTTTTCATTAGCCGTAGGGCTTTTAGAGGAAATATACCCTCATAAATACCCCTCAAACTCTAATTTTCTATTGGCGTAAGTCACCTATACGAAATATAAAACAGCTATGTCTATTCGCGCTAAATCCAATTGATGTGCACACGTCTTCAAGTGAATAGAATTCACTCACCGCTATACTTTAGCAAAAAAATATTTGAGTTAGAGCATAAGTCCCAATTTGCTAGATTCGCAGCCGAACGCCTAGCTCCATTACGTTTCGTTCCGGTCAGAGCACATTTCCCAATCTGCTAGACTGTTCCGGTAATAAACTAAAGCATTTACCGCGTTCCGGTCAGAGCACATTTCCCAATCTGCTAGACTAATAAACGCGGAACGGCTAAAGGTGCGATAGTTCCGGTCAGAGCACATTTCCCAATCTGCTAGACTGATGAATTGATGAAAGAATAATCATCGCATGTTCCGGTCAGAGCACATTTCCCAATCTGCTAGACTGACGATCAGACGCCTTTATGACCAGCCCTTGGTTCCGGTCAGAGCACATTTCCCAATCTGCTAGACTTCAACGTTTTTCGACGAGACTCGTCGAAAGGGTTCCGGTCAGAGCACATTTCCCAATCTGCTAGACTTACTTTGTCAAATCAACGCAGACAAATTCAGTTCCGGTCAGAGCACATTTCCCAATCTGCTAGACTGAAAGGTTA
>CALHRQ010000267.1 GCA_938038175.1 uncultured Granulosicoccaceae bacterium
AACGCATTGAGGATGTGTTTTTTGTCTGCAACAAACACGGCGACCCGCTGGATGATGACGCCAAGCGGATTGAACTCAGTGAGATGTTAATTGAACGCCTGTAATAACCGCTGAGCAAGGTAATCAAACGCAGTAATTTGAACACTACAATGCAATGCAGCAGTAGAGCGTAGCAGGTCAATGCAGCATTAGAGCGCAGTAGGTAAATTAAGCCGTTAAGCTTATGAGTTGAGTACAGTAGTGGAATTTAAGAGTGGAATACAAGAGTCGAATACAGCAATTGAATACAGAGCATGAATGCAGTGGCTTAACACGGTCGTTAAACGCGACAACTAAAACCGTACTTAAACCAACTGCTCGCTACAACCGTAGGCGTAAAGTTCAATACAACACATAAAAACTGACATTCAAGAACCAATGAAAAGCGATTCACCCCTATCAGATAAAAAATCATGAGTGACAGCATCGACCTACTGCAATCGCTTGTGTCAAAGCCATCTGTGACCCCCGATGATGCTGGCTGTCAAAAGCTCATAGCGGAGCGCTTAAGCGCCGCCGGCTTTGGCATTGAATCAATGCGCTTTGGGGAAGTGGATAACTTATGGGCACGCTATGGAACAGATGCGCCATTACTGGTTCTGGCTGGACACACTGATGTTGTGCCACCTGGAGATGAATCACACTGGACCACACCACCGTTTGAACCCACTATCAGAGACGGACACCTTTTTGCACGCGGTGCCGCAGACATGAAGGGCAGCGTGGCAGCAATGGTGACAGCGTGCGAGCGCTTTGTTGCCGCTAACGAGCTTAATGGCTCCATTGCTGTACTGCTCACCAGTGACGAAGAAGGCCCAGCTGTCGATGGCACGGCAAAGGTGGTGGAGGCGCTGCATCAACGCAATGAAACCATCGACTATTGCGTTGTTGGTGAACCCACCAGCCAGGATAGTTTTGGCGATAACATCAAAAATGGACGGCGCGGTTCGCTTAGCGCGAAACTCGTTATTGAAGGTGTGCAAGGCCATGTCGCCTACCCACACCTTGCAGACAACCCTGTGCATAAAGCACTGAGCATGCTGGATGAACTAGTGAATATACAATGGGATAAGGGTGATGACAATTTCCCGGCTACCTCTTTGCAGATTTCCAATGTTGCAGCGGGCACTGGCGCTGGTAACGTGATTCCGGGTGAATTTACGATCGACTTTAATCTGCGCTACAGCACAGCAACCAGCGTTGGCGATGTTCAAACCCGTGTTAATGCCTTGTTAAACAAACACGGCTTGTCTGCACGTATCAACTGGCATGAAAGCGCAGCACCCTTTATTACAAAACCTGGCTCTTTAACCGAAGCAATGCGTTCAGCTATCAAAATAATATCAGGAGCTGATGCTGCACTTGGTACGGGCGGTGGCACATCAGATGGTCGCTTTCTAGCGAGAACCTGCAAACAGGTCATCGAATTTGGACCTTTAAATACAACCATTCATCAAGTTGATGAATGCATTAAAATCAGCGACATTGATACACTGTCTCAAATCTATGAGCAACTTCTAGTCGAGTTGCTTGGCAAACGGGAGAACTGACTATGGGCATGTTAGACGGCAAGCGGATACTGGTAATTGGCGTTGCTAGCAAGCGTTCTATCGCCTGGGGCATTGCATCATCCATGCACCGTGAAGGTGCAACCCTCGCGTTTACATACCAGAACGACCGGCTTAAAGATCGCGTGGTTGACATGGCTAACGATTGTGATTCACAAATCGTACTGCCCTGCGATGTATCAGATGACCAGCAAATAGATGACATGATCTCAGCGCTGGGAAAAGAATGGGATAAATTTGATGGCTTTGTCCATGCTGTTGCGTTCGCACCGCGCGAAGCGCTCGACGGTGATTACCTTGATTCGGTGGACAGAGAATCATTCAGAATTGCCCACGACGTCAGCTCCTATAGTTTTGCAGCGGTTGCAAAAGCCGCACGGCCACATCTTAATAAAGGTGCATCACTGATCACATTGTCTTATCTGGGTGCGGTACGTGCTATGCCAAATTACAATGTCATGGGTTTAGCCAAAGCATCGCTGGAAGCCAACACACGTTTTATGGCCAACTCTCTTGGCGCCAGTGGGGTTCGCGTTAATGCAATCTCAGCCGGTCCGATTAAAACACTGGCAGCAGCGGGTATCGGTAACTTTAAAAAACTATTAGGCCATGTATCAAATGTCTCCCCTATGCGAGAGAACACGACCATTGAGCAAGTCGGCGATACCGCGGCGTTTCTGGCCTCTGAAATGTCTTCGGGTATCACCGGCCAGATCATCTATGTCGATGGAGGCTACAACGTGGTTGCCATGCCAGACATAAGCTAATCTGACACTTTGCCGTAACACTAGTAGTGGCAACCGACGCCAACAGCCTTTTCTCATCAGAGGATCAGGACACTATCGTATCTCACATGAATGAAGATCATGGTGATGCGGTGATGTCTTATGCGATGGCGTTTACAAGCCACAAAGCATTGGATAAATCGGTATTAAGCAGTGTCGATGCAATCGGCATCGATATTAACTGTATTGCCGGCGATCAATCGCACAATGAACGTATTCTATTTCCACAAGAGCTCACCAAAGCCGAAGAAATCAGGGGGGCGCTGATCAAGCTTGTAAAGCTTGCACGTACAATCGAAAAATACCAGCATGTTTTGACGCCTCCTGAGAAATTAATTGGCTGCGCCAAACATGATTACATTGAGGCCGCCTGTACCTTTAATTACACGCTCGATATCGAAATGCGTGAAGGTGAAATTATCAGGGCAAAAGCCCTCGACACCAAAATAGTTAAAAATGAAGTTGGCGACAGCAAAGCCGAACACCTGCTCCTTGGCTTGTGTGGCAGAGAAGTTTTACTGCGTAGCGATCTCATTCTGGCTATTACGCCACTGGACAGTGACGCAAGGTTTTCAAGGGTAATGATTCTTGAACCGTAACAGGTACATCGCTTATTAGGCTGGCAGTGGCTACCTCACCACTGGTTTCTAATGGTGGCGCGGCACTTGCCAAAATGACTTTTTCGAAAACAACTTGCCAAAAATAACTGCCAGCCAACGACTAGCAGCAAGTTATTCGCCTTAAATTGCTCGTAGGTATTGTTTGTGAGCATCACTGCTAAGTAAGCAGAACCGCTTTATGTCACAGGCAGCCGTCTAATTTACCCGTTATCTTTTCTTAGCATTATTCTTTTCCATCAGTTTCTGCTTGTTTATCATATCCCTTTTAAGAAGATCTCTGATTTCTCCAAGCAGCTGCACATCTTCAGAAGGCTCGTCCGCCTCTTCTTCCTGCTCGGCTTTCATTTTGTTGACAGCCTTGAGCAGAAAAAAGATGACCAGAGCGATGATCAGAAAATCGATTAAGGCTTGAATAAATGCGCCATAACCAATGGCAGCATCGCCAATGTTTATCGCCAGCGTTGAAAAATCGATGCCGCCCATGACGGACCCGATGATGGGCATCAAGATACTTTCTACCAGCGCTCCGATAACCTTACCGATGGCAGCACCAATGATAATACCCACAGCCATATCCATCAGGCTGCCTTTGGCGGCGAACTCTTTGAATTCTGATACTAAACTCATGGACAAACTCTGCTCAAATCCCTTAGACACTTATAGAGCTTAGTCGATTAATTCATTAAGTCACCCTGGCATGTCGATCGTGGCCGCAATCGACATCGCCCAAGCGAGAGTGAGAAGTAAAGCGAGATTGAGATTCAAAATCAGAGCACGATTCAGAACCAGAACTTGATCCTGATCCTGGTTCTGGTTCTGTGCTTTAGAAGGGTTTCACAGCACTACGCCCAAATCACTCAAGTGTGGTGACTTTGGCCTTATCCCGTAAGCTTGACAGTATTGCAGAGAGCTCACTTTGTCCAAGCCTCGGATTCGCAGCCGTTGTCACTGTATTTTCTGTGCCTACTGCATCATCTTCAGCAGGCACCTCAACCGCTTTGAGCGCGTAGGCTATGCGATCACCGGTGGCAAGCGATGCCGATTTGATCTTGGTTCTTCCTGGCGATGGTTTAGCCAGCGCGTATATTTCCTGTATTACGGCATTGTCAAAGACACTGGATTGTCGCGTGAGCACTTCATTGCTAGTGCCAGTTGCAATCTCATTGTCATCAGCAATTTTGACAACAGACTTGCCAGTGACCAATTCGTCAATAGCCGCTTTTGCCATTTCATCCAATTGCACTTCGGCACGTTCACGCTTTATTGTCTCGATAATATCGTCTTTAACATCATCAAGTGTTTTGGGGCGTGGTCCTTCATGCTCGAGCACACGCAGGGTTACCACGCGATCAGGTGAGACTTCGATCAGATCAGAATTGTTACCTTCCTGCAGGACGTCCTCACTAAATACCGCCTGAATGATTTGCGGGTTTGACAATAAGGCGTCTTCAGTAGTGTCAACATCCACCCAATCAGAGCTCAGGATCTCAAGCCCGGACTCTTCGGAAGCAATCTCTAAAGATTCTGGGTTATTAAAGGCGTGTTCGGACAGCACCTCACGCAATTCAAAATACTGGCTGTCTGATTCTTCTGATTGCATTGTCTTGATGATTTCGGCCTTTGCGTCTTCAAAAGACTTACCTCTCTCAGCAACGATTCCATCTAACTTAACCAGGTGAACACCGAAATCACTGACGACCGGATCAGAAATATCACCGATCGCTGCAAGCTCATAAACCGCTTTTTCAAATTCAGGCACCATGGAGCCCGGCGTTATCTGACCCAGACTACCGCCATTATCAGATGAGCCAGGATCTTCAGAGAATTCCCTGGCAAGCTCTTCGAATGATTCTCCTGCATCAATGCGCGCCTTGATGTCTTCGATCTGGGTTGTTTTCTCAGCGACTTCATCAGAATCACCAGAATCTTCTACAGTCAGAAGGATATGTGATGCATCACGGGATTCTGCTGTGGTGTACTTGGATCTATTGTCGTTGTAATACGCTTGTGCATCTTCGTCAGACACATCAGTTTCAGCACCAAGGGCTGCTTTGTCCAGTTCTATGTATTCGATTTTTGCACGCTCAGGGAATTGGTAGTTACTGCCATTTTCGTCAAAGTAGGCAACAGCATCCTCATCCGAAACTTCAATGCCTTCCATAGCTTTCTCTATTGAGAACTGCACGTAATCAATTGTTCTTGTTTGCTTGCTCAATGCTTCGAGGTTATCGGTTTCAGTTGGCAATACAAAGCTTGTACTGTAAACACCGGATTGGAACTGCGTTAGGGCAGTGCTTTCCCGAACCTGCGCCTCATATGCGGCGACATTCGAGTAACTCGATCGCAATACTCTGGAATAGGCTTCAGAATCGAATCTGCCATCAACCTGAAACTGTGGATTGTTGCGGATGACACGGCCGAGTGTTTCATCACTGACAGTGAATTTCTCTTCGGCAACCACATTGCGAAGTACCTGACTACTGATCAGTTGATCAAGTGCTTGCTGTCGAATCTGTGCTTCGGAGATAAATCCTTCTGGCAAATTTCCACCAAACATCTGGGCCATACGCTGGCGCTGTCCGTTATAAGCCCGTTCTAGTTCCTGCTCGGATATGGCTTCACCATCGACCTTAGCAACGTCTCCATAACCACCGCCACCAAGATATGAACCGATGCCAACCAACGCAAATGGAATACAGATAATGGTTATCAAAGTGTATTTGATTGGCTTTGAGTTTCGAACTGTTTCCCGAAGATCCAGAAGCATATGTAGTACCTATGATAATTGGCTGTAATTATGGGTCATTATTTTTCTACAACTTGGTTGTTTCTACAACTTGGTTGTACAGACTATCCGTTGTACAAACCTTCCGTCGACTAAAGCATCCGCTATTCAAAGCAGTCAGTTTGCAGAACATCTGTTATGCATAACATCGGCTGTGAAAAACATCTGCTAATGCATAGAAACCCGTTTATCGTAAAACCAGAAAACCGCTGCTTAAAAGCTTGTGTAACACATTACACGACTGACAATACAAATAGCGGGTTAAAGTATTTATACCTCACAAATTTTGTGCACAAAAAAGGGTGCATGAGCACCCGTTTTGTTAGTTCAGGATTGCCAAGATAAGTTTCGTACTGTTGGCGGAGCGGACGGGACTCGAACCCGCGACCCCCGGCGTGACAGGCCGGTATTCTAACCAACTGAACTACCGCTCCAACAGTAATTACCTTTAAAAATCCTGGTGGGTGCTGAGGGGATCGAACCCCCGACCCTCGCCTTGTAAGGGCGATGCTCTACCAGCTGAGCTAAGCACC
>CALHRQ010000268.1 GCA_938038175.1 uncultured Granulosicoccaceae bacterium
ACGGTTTGTGCTGCCTGCCCATAACCCTTTTTAGCACCTGCGATTGTTGCAGCAACAGCAGCACCTTGCAGAAACACGCCACGTGTTTGACCACGAGCACCATGTTTGGCAGCTGCGTGAACGATCTCGTGTCCCAGAACAGCTGCAAGCTCTGCCTCATTTTTGAGTTCGACAAGTAAACCACGGTTTATGGAAATCTTGCCACCTGGCAATGCCCAGGCATTAGGGGTGGAATCATTGATCACATTGAATTCGTAGTCCAACGGACGATCGCTGTGCGCAGCCAGCTTGTTACCCACCTGCCGAACATAGGCTTCAACTTTCGGATCGACAACATAATCTCCACCCTGCATTTGTCTTAGTGGTGCATAGTTCTGCTCACCAACGCTGCGCTCCCAACCCTCACCAACAAGTAAAAACTCGTTTTTGCCGGTTACTGGGTTAGTGGCACAACTGATCAGCAACAACGTTACCAGTGCGCTAACGGCACAGATTTTTAATTGCTCAAGTGTGTTTCCCATGATCCTTTCAATCTCCACTCGTTAAACATTAAGGGCACATCTGCAACATCAAAAACTGCAACATCAAAAACGTATTGTTTACCTATCAACTTAATGAACGCAGTTAATGATATGTGCGACTGCTCGATTACCTTGTTTACCCAATTAGCAGGCGCAGCTACTGGTTTTTTATCTTTCGCTTTCCAAGCCTTGGTTTTTCTAACGATTACGGCCACATAATTGGGTTAACATCTTTTTAATTCCTGCCTGCGGAGATAGCAATCAATGATTGTGCCCTCCAGGACCATGCGCGTGGCCGTGCGCGATTTCTTCTTCCGAAGCCTCTCTTACAGTCACTATTTTTACATCAAAAGTCAGATCTTTTCCTGCAAGTGGGTGATTTGCGTCGATATCCAGGTTGAATTTACCTACTTTGACAATCGTGCCCGGAGAACCACCGCGTTCCCCCTGTAAATTTATGACCTGTCCGACAAGGAACTTCTGACGTTTTCCTCCATCAATCTGCTTAATCGGGATGCGCTGCATTCTGTCTGGATAATAACGCCCGTACGCGCGCTCATGAGGTATGGTTACAGAAAAATCATCACCGGCAGTCTTGTTCAGGAATGCATCCTGCAATGCAGCCAGTATGGTTTTTTGCCCAAACAGGAACAACAACGGATCTCCTACATCAGAAGATTCAATTTTCTCTGCGTTTTCATCATACAAATCGTAGTGAAACGCGATAACCTTACCGGGACCAATCGCCTCTTCTGTCATTGTTTTCTCCGTTATGTTGATCTTTGCCAATTGCGGTGATCTTTGCCCACAATTGGTGTTTATCTTTGCCGTCAGTGAGCCGATAAAGTATCAACTTTGAGCAAATATGGGCAAACGTTAACAGTCAGACCATCGTCAGTAAACAGTAGTAGTAATTGGGATTCAATGATATCAATACCAGCTAAATTAGGTTTTTCAAAGTACGGCCAACCAGTTGTTCGAATAACTCATCTGAGCACATTTTTTACTAAGAATGTTAGCGCCCAGCCTCATTTTGCCCGGTGCGTTGGTCTTTGGTGTGGTTGTTCGAAGTATAAGGCATTCTCAACTCGCTCTGTGCACTGGCCATTTTTAATTGTCTTAGCAGCATTGTTTCTCTCTGGTTGCACCAGTAAGCTGGTAGTAGGTCCGTTGTATAACCGATTGGACGATCAGATGCGCAGCGAATTTCACAAGCTTGCGAAATTCAACGACGAGCAAACTGCACACTTCGAGCAACGTGTCGGGCACTTTCATGTCTGGCATCGTCAGGTGGAAATACCCCTCTACGCTCAGTTGCTTAGCGATATCAGAACGTCAATTAAAGAACCTAATAAAACGAGCGCTGCTGATATCAAAAAATGGGTTGATACTGCGGAATCTTTTACGCGTAGCATTAGAGAGTGCCACCCAGTCAACTTTTCCTACGACCTGATGCAAACCCTGACCGATCCACAAGTCAACTTTATCGAAAAACGATTTGCCAACGAAAGGCGTAAAAATTTCGCCCGTTACAATTCCAGAACACCAGAAGAAAGACGCGCCAGACGCTATTCCAATATTATTAAGTGGGCAGGCAGGGCCAATTTCAAATTCACCAGAAGGCAAAAAGCCATGATCAAGGAAACCATGGCCAAGCAGATTAGTATGCGTCCTCAGTATTATCAGGCAGCCGATAACTGGGCTAAAACCCTGTTCAGACTGGCCCGCCAGCAGGATGATCCGCATTTTGAGGATAAGGTTGCTACACAACTGACCAAACTATGGACATTACTCGAAAACGCACATCCTGAACAATGGCAGGCCAATCGTGATTTATGGCAGAACTTTGGCCTGCGTTTTGTTGCAAGTATGACCCCAGACCAGCGCGTAACAGCAAATGCGTTTCTGAGAAAAATGAGCAGTACGCTTATTGGTATTTCGAAAGATAAGCCATCATTCAAACCGACTAATCATCCAGCTCATGGTTGCACAATCCCGGCAGAACAACGGCAGAGCGCTAACTAAACTCATTAGTTGATGGATTACGCCTACAGAATCAAAACAAACACAAACACTTTAATCGCAACCCATCCCACCTGCCTTATTTAGATCAGTTGACTACGCTGCCGTTGACTTAGACGCCGTTGATTAAGATGCCTCAATAGTCTCCTGTATGGAAGTAAGATCGTAACGCCTATGATCATCAAACGCTGAACTTATCTCATTGACACTATGCAGTGTGCGCAAACGTTTGAACAAAAGACTTGCTTCGGGGTAGGTGCGCTTGAGATAGGCCAGCCATTGCTTTGTGCGGTTACCGATATGTCGATGGCTTGAACAGTCGCTTGTCAAAAATTGGTCTAGCACTTCTTCAACCAAGGTTTCCCAAGGAGCAGGCTGTGCATCCTTATCGCCTTGCCGTATACGATACGCCAGATCGGGGGCAGACAAGGCTCCACGACCCAGCATAATGTGTGGACAACTACTACGTTGGACAGCAGCAAGTGCATCTTGCACAGTCCAGATCTCACCATTAATAACGCTTCGTTCTTTCATGCTGGCAGGAAGGGCCGATTTGACCCTATCCCAATAGGCAGGCGGCTTGTAACCATCAAATTTGGTTCTGGCATGCACGGCCAGTTCTGAGGCGCCGGCATCGCTAATACCAGCCACGATCTGCTCCAGCGCATCAGCATTGTCATACCCAAGCCTGATTTTGGCGGTGACTGGAATCTCAGCCGGAACGGCATCACGCACCGTTTTTACAATCTCACCGACAAGATCGGGGTAACGTAGTAAGACAGACCCACCCATACTGTTATTTACCGTTTTAGCGGGACAACCAAAATTCAAATCAACACCTAAAGCACCCAATTCGCTTGCTCTTATTGCATTCCTTGCCAAGGTCGCCGGGTCACTCCCCAGCAATTGAACATAGACCGGAGTGCCGGCACACGTTCTACCGCCTGTTAGTAGCTCCGGGCACAAACGATGAAAAACCCTTTCAGGCAACAGCACATTGGTGACTCTGACAAACTCGGTTACACAGCGCGAATAGCCCCCAAGCTTTGTCAGGCGTGCGCGCATTGGTGCATCAATCACCCCTTCCATGGGTGCCAGTATGGTGTTTTTGATCGAATTGTCAGGCACTTGGTGTCATTTTCCAGCTTGGTCTTGGGCGCACTTACAGGCACGTCGGCTCACAACCGATTACAATAGGTTATCAGGCTCTGCATTACATGATTATTCATGATTGGCTCATCACATAAATTGAAAGTGTCGGACATCAGCCTCGACACAATTCATCTTTGCGCTATGAATGGCGCAATAACCACTATGCCGCTTAGTGACGCTCCTGACGTCAAACCCGGTGATATTATCAGCGCATTTGTCTATAGCGGTATCAATGGTGAGCCACTCGCCACAAGCCAGCAACCGGCTGCCCAGCTTGGCGAGTGTGCCAACATGAAAGTCAGCTCTGTTACAGATGCTGGTGCATTCCTCGACTGGGGGATCGCAAAAGATTTACTGCTGCCCTATGCCGAACAACGCCGCCCTGTGGAAGTGGGTATGCGAGAGTCTGTACTAGTGTATATGGACAATAGTGGCAGGCTAGCGGCAACCAGCAAGATCGACACACGGATGCCAAATACCACACTCGATTTCGATCCATGGCAGGCTGTCAAGCTGCTGGTCTATCAGCGCACCGACATGGGCTTCAAAGCAATCGTGGAAAACCGCGCTATTGGCCTTCTGTACAAGGACGAAATATTTCAACCCATAAAAACAGGACAAACACTGACTGGTTACATAAAACCGTTGCGTGACGATGGCCGCCTTGATCTCTCATTACAACTCCCCAGCCGAACAACATCTTCAGCGCTTACTCAAGTTTTACTGCAATATTTGCATGAGCATGACGGCCGCATGTTCATCACCGATAAAAGTAGCCCTAACGAAATCTACGCCGCATTCAATGCCAGTAAAAAGAACTTCAAGCGCGCCTTGGGTCAGCTATACAAGCAAAGAAAAGTCATCATCGAAGATGATTGCGTCAGACTAAACACAAAGGACTAAAATGACATGGCCATACAATGGTTTCCAGGCCATATGCATAAAGCGCGCAAGGAGATGGCGCAGGTATTACCCCAGACAGATGTCATTATTGAAGTGCTCGATGCGCGTATTCCGTTCAGCAGCGAAAACCCAATGCTAGAACAAATGCGTAAGAACAAACCGTGCCTGAAAGTATTGACTAAAAAAGACCTGGCAAACCCAGCTGTTACTGATCAGTGGCTCGAACATCTATCGGGTGCTGAAGTGCTCTCAACCGCCATAAGCGCATCGGACCCTGCCACCATTCAACAAATCCCTCAATTAATTGCCTCGATGGTTAATAAGACCCAATCTCGTATTAAGCCTTTTGTAGCCATGGTGGTTGGGATACCTAACGTGGGCAAATCAACACTGATCAATTTATTGGCTGGACGTACAGTTGCCAAAACCGGCAATGAACCAGCAATTACAAAACGACAACAACACATTTCGCTTCCAGGAAACTGGATTTTGCGAGATACACCTGGTGTGCTGTGGCCAAATGTTGAAAACCCAGCTAGTGGGTACCGTCTGGCAGCAACCGGTGCCATACGCGACACCGCCATGGATAGCGCTGATGTTGCTTCCCACCTGCTAGACTATCTTTGTCCTCATTACCCTAAAGAATTAACGCAGCGTTTTAAAGCTGACCTGCCATTGGATGATAGTATCGCTACACTGGAAAAAATTGGATTGTCCAGAGGTTGTATCGGTGCTGGCAAGCAAGTCGACTATGACCGAGCAGCTCGCCTGCTGTTAACAGAATTTCGCGCTGGCAAAATCGGGCCTATTAGCCTTGAAACACCCGAGATGAAAACCAGCGAACTTCTCGCACTGGCAAAGTTACTTGAAAAAAAACGGCTCTCACAAGAACAAAAAAAAGAGAAAAGAAAAAAGAAAAAAGAAAAAAGAAAAAAACCGTAACAAGCTACAAAGAAAGCCGCACTGAGCGTTTTAAGTTTGGGTTTGCGTTCGGGTTTGCGTTCGGGTTTGCGTTCACTATGAGCAGTACGTTTAATTCAACAGTCTAGTCAATCAAATACACAGACTATCTCTTTAAAAAAGAACTATTGGGTAAATCGAATAATTTAAGCAAGCTAAAAAAAGAATACAAACCATATAATTTAATGTGAGTAAACTGCCTGTTTGAAACTGTCAGTTTCAAACA
>CALHRQ010000269.1 GCA_938038175.1 uncultured Granulosicoccaceae bacterium
AGCGCAGCTTCTGCGCCCTTTACACTCGATTTCTGTGTATTGGATTGTGTTACTTTGGCTTTCGGTGAATCATTTTTGCTTACTGTGCTGTTTCCTGTATTGATATTTCCAAAGTTAGAATTCAAGCCAAAGCACAATTGGCTGTTCTCGCTAATAATCCACCGCTGCCCCAGAAGCAGTTCTTTGATAAGCAACTGCCAATTTGATTCGTCAAGCAATAGATTAATTGGCCCAGGCTTTATACTTTGAGCCCCAACACATATGGCACGTCCGCAGCTGAGCTTTAAATAAGCACTTCGTGTGGAAAGCGATTCTACGTTGCAGAAGTGGCTACTATCCAACCATGTACGCGCATGGCATCCAAGAGAGATTGCATTAAATAATTCAGACACGATCGTGTCGAACCTTAGTCATCAACCAGGGTGTTATCAGTAACGATATGTGTACCTGTTTCACCTCGTAATGCAGATAACGCTGATTCAAGATGACCAATCACGACTCGCTGACCACCTCCTTCAATAAATCGGATGGCGGCATCAATTTTTGGACCCATACTGCCTTGTGGAAACTGCCCTTCACGACGATAACGTTTAATCTCGTTAAGAGACACAACACCGAGTGCATGTTGATCGTCACAACCGTAGTTTATTGATACATTCGGTACTGCTGTCAATATCATCATGACTGGAATACCCATAACATTTCCCATATGTGCAGAGGTAAGGTCTTTGTCTATTACAGCAGCAACACCTTTTCGCACACCTTTTGCACCACGTATAACCGGAATGCCACCACCGCCACCAGCAATAACAATGGTGCCGCGCCTTGCAAGCACCTGAACCAGTGAAACATCACAGATATGCCTTGGTTTCGGTGATGGCACAACATGTCGCCAGCCTCGTCCAGCATCTTCTTTCATCAGCCAGCCTAAATCTTTACTTAAAGCCTGAGCATCTATCTCTGTATAGAATTCACCAATGGGTTTACTGGGGTTTTCGAATGCAGGATCATCCTTGTCAACTTCCACCTGCGTTAACAGCACAGCAACATGACGATCATTATCTATTTCACGTAGCGAGTTCTCTATAGCCTGCATTAATAGATAGGCAATACCACCTTGACTGTGGGCAACACAGATGTCCAGGGGCATTGGTGCAATGCGATCACGGGTCAGAACCTGCCGCATCAGTATTTTCCCAACGACAGGTCCGTTGCCATGGCTGATAATTAATTCGTTGTCTAATGATGTAAGAGGCAGCAGTGCTTTTGCTGTGCGCTGCGCCATTTCAGTCTGCTCGTCTGAGGTGCCTTCAATATCTTCCGGATGTGTAGCGTTACCCCCAACGGCGACAATCAAGCGCTCTGGAATATCGAACTGTCTCATCTTGCAAGCTCTTTATTGTTCTCTGGCATCATCATTAGTTTGCATCGTCATTTACTTGCGTTTTAACAAACTGGCTTTGAGTTTTTGTGGTATCAAAATGATCAAGCATCACGACTTAGGATCAACACTGCTAATTGCCGCTATCGCAAATTTAACCGCCTCCGAATTACTGTCCGCCACCACGACATTTGCATTCTCTAGCAGATTTACCTGACGTTGACGACTTTGCGGATCATCGTCAGTGCCTGTCACAGAGGCAATAATGAGTGCATCAGATGGAAGTTTTTCTGATTGCTTGCAGCTGTTAATGCTGTTTATAAGTACGGATGCCGGATCGGCGTGAGCGCCATAGCCTATGACAATATCAACAAGCAATACACCAGTAGTAACATCGTTTAAAGCGTTGGTAACATGTGCATCCCGTATTTGTGGCTCAATCATCGGATGAGGTTTACCCTGTGTAAACTCATCAGCCCCCAGATCTAAAAGACTGTGTTTTGCCGCAAGACTGCGCTGGCCATTGGCAACCGTCGCTCTTGTCGCGGCAGTAACCTCACTCGCCTCACTCGCCTCACTCGCGACCAGTGAAACGTTACTGCTGTAATCCAGTCTAGCTTGAGACAATAATACGCACGCTTCGGTACACAAAGTACCACCAGAAAATAATCCACGAATACACTTACCTTGCTGCGAGCCCATCAATGAGTCAGGTATTAAGAATTTTTTTGGTGTACTGCCTTTAATTGCTTCTAGCACTGTATAGGCGGTTTCAGAAAGTGTACTTGCCCACAGGCAATTGGCTGGCAAATCCGGTTTTTCACCGCCAAGAAAACACACTGTATAGGGCTTTGCTGATCGCTCAATTTTATTCAATATCTGTCGCATCACCACAGGAGCTGGAGGTTTACTTATCAAAATAATGTGCTTACTGGCTTTGTCGCTCTCTAAAATATCCATGGCCATTTCAGTTGAAATACCGCCAACATCCTGATGTAAATCACGTCCACCTACACCAAGCGCATGTGATACACCTAAGCCATTGCGGGACAATAACGTTGACACTTCCTGAATACCCGTTCCAGAAGCACCCACAATACTGACCGGGCCTTGCTGTAATTTGTTTGCAAAGGCAAGTGCAATACCATTGACAACAGCTGTGCCACAATCCGGCCCCATCACTAAACAGCCCAGCGTTCTGGCTTCGTGTTTGAGTTCAACTTCTTGCTCTAGCGGAACATTGTCACTGAAGATCATCACATGAAGACCCTGCCGAATAGCTTTGCGAGCTTCGCTTATTGCAAATGCACCGGGCACAGAAACTAACGCAATATTTGCGTCCGGGTGTTTTTGTACTGCACTACGTAATGTGCGTGGCTGCCAGGCAGCGCCGTCTTTAACGGTGGAAGGTGCATCGAGCAACTCTGCTGCTTTTTGCATTGCACTGACAGCACTTTGTCTATCGCTGGCGCGCACACTTATGATGAGATCACCCGCTGCCAAACTACCGACCTCTTCAAGTAGTCCAGCTTGCTGCATAATTTCAACATTAGCCGGTGTTGCCATCATTATGGCGGCTTCTTCAACGCCCGGCAACGATGCTACTGCGCTTGAATGTCGCATTAAAGCGACTGAGTCCAGATAGCATTTAAGGCGAAATTCAGTTTGTAGAACCGATGTCATAGGACGCCCTCCTGCTGCGCAAACGCACGTAAGGCATCACGAAAACATTGCATCGGTGCTCTGACAATACCGGCCCCAACCTGGCCCACGCCTGGCTTTTTGTGAGCAATCCCCGTATTAATAGTGGGGGCAAGCCCGGTTTCGACCACACGCCGGATATCAATGCCAGTAGGAACACCTTGGTAGTCCATGGCGGGGATAGCCCATTCCGGGTTTTCCTGGTAGGTGATCTCAAGCATATTGCGGGTATAGGTGCCGGCCTCAGACGCCGCACCTGCACCCACAAAACCTGCCACAGCAGGTGCGGCACCCATTGCAAAACCACCAAGACCGATTGTCTCCACAATAGTGGAGTCTCCCATATCGGGATTGGCATCGTCCTCCGTGTATCCGGGAAAATAGAGCCCTTCCGGCATTTCAACCGGCGCGGTAAACCAGCGATCTCCCAGCGCACTAACCCTAATGCCAAATTCCGTTCCGTTACGACTCATTGCTGTCACAATCGAGCAGTGTTCTATGTCCCTCACCGGATCCATGATCGCCTTGCCAGTGGCCATACCCACATTTAGAAAGAACTGATCATTACTGCCCATAAACGCCAACGCCTTAGAAAGACTCTCACCACTGCTACCAACCTTTGCCAGCCATGGAGACAGCTCTCTTAATAGCAGGCCAGAGCAGGCAACGTTTCGCTGATGCATTTCGTCACCCATGCCTAAACCCCGCGCGATTAAATTTTTAATCGGTATGCCACCAGAGAGTCTGAGCGCACCACTCATCATGGGTCCAAGTTCATCTCGAATCCAGGCCAGCCTGGCAAGTACTGATGCATCATTACCACCAAAACGCATAACCTTTCCAAGCCCTTCGTTGATTGCACAATAAGCTCTGTTGCCACTGGATCGGTTAACCACGAGCATCAATGGTTGGCTAGCTGTCGTCATTCCCGTCATTGGACCTACCGCCGAGTAGTGATGGTTTGGCGCAAACGTAAAAAGACCGCTCGAAGCTTGTTCAACAGCATCATCCAGATCGCTGGCCCAGCCTTCAAAAACGGCGATGCCAGCTACAGCCCCTTGCATCGGACCACACATGCGCTGCCAATCAATGGGCGGACCTGCATGCAGGATAATTTTGCCTTCACGCAAGTACGGGATTGCATCACCTGCCGTAATAACATCCTCGAGCACAGGATCAGATTGCAGCATGCGATCAATGGCTTCGCTATTCGCTTGTTCTATGGCTTGCATGTTCAACAACCCAGCTTGGAAAGAAGTTCCGCAAGCTCAGCATCACCATCAGCAGGTGGCCGCCAATCGACACTTACGACACTTGCTCCCTGAGAAAGCAGGTCTTCAGCAAAACCGTCAAGCCCAAGATTGACAACGAAAAGCGGGCTCTCCAGCAAAGATACTGTGGCCTGCTGAGTAGCTTGCTCATTTAATTTTTGATTCATTTCGTTTGGGTAGAGTTGTCGATAGTAAAAAAGCAAAAAAATAGGCCTGTTATGATCCTGACTTTCGCGCCTGCATCAACAGCAATTGGCTTTCAAGCCTGCAAACCATGTCAGTTGTCCATTTAACAGATCATATACTGTAACCTGCGCATGCGGGTGGACACGAACACTTGAGCCTCCTGACAGTTTAAAACAGCTCTGTTTTTAAAGCAGCCCAATTTTATAAAGAGACATCGCCATGCTAAATACTTCTCGCTGTTACGGTGGTGCCGTTGTCGCACCACACCATCTTGCATCACAGGCCGGCTTGCGTGTGCTTCAGGAAGGTGGAAACGCTGTTGAGGCCATGTTGGCAGCGGCGAGTACCATTGCGGTTGTTTATCCACACATGAATGGGCTGGGCGGTGACAATTTCTGGCTCATCCATACTCCTGGCAAAGCAGTCCAGGGAATAGATGCCTGTGGGGGAGCAGCCAAACTTGCAACAATCGATAGTTACAAAGAGCAGGGTTTTGGCAAGATTCCAGACCGTGGCCCCCACGCCGCTTTAACAACAGCTGGTGCCGTCAGTGGGTGGCAGGAAGCTATGACCTATTCACAACAGATATTAGGCGGCAAGCTTCCGCTACATCGCTTGTTGGAAGATGCTATTGAATATGCCTCGACTGGCGTTGCAGTGACCGCCACACTGGCCAATAACTGTGCAGAGAAACGTGATCAGTTACAGCATCAGCCAGGATTTGAATCGCTGTATTTTAATAACGGAAAACCCGTTGCCGAAGGTGATCGGCTACTACAACTGAAACTTGCTGATACATTAAAGCAGCTTGTAGACAACGGATTGGACGACTTTTATCGCGGTGACCTGGCTGTCAGTATGGCGCAGGATCTTGAACAACTAGGCAGTCCATTACGCGCAGCAGATCTTCAGCGGCATAAAGCGCTTAATGTAGAACCCTTATCGATCAATATAGCCGGCCACAAGGTATACAACATGCCACCTCCGACTCAAGGGCTTGCATCGCTGCTGCTTTTGGGTATTTACGAAAAACTTGGTTTAAAAACTTGTAGCGATACGGACTACATTCACGCTATTGTCGAGGCCACTAAAGCGGCTTTTCGTATTCGTGATGCACATGTCTCCGATCCCGCGTATATGGTAAAAGCAGCAAGCGATTTTCTTGACAAGCAAACCATAGAACAACTGGTTGCCAGAGTTGATATGCAAACAGCAGCACCCTGGCCAGATGCAGCAACCAGCGGCGACACTGTCTGGCTAGGGGCTATTGATCAATACGGCAATGCTGTGAGCTTTATTCAAAGTGTTTACTGGGAGTTTGGCTCAGGTGTTGTATTGCCACAAACTGGCATAACATGGCAAAACCGCGGCACCAGTTTTTCCCTGGATAAAAACTATCATAACTACCTGCACCCAGAACGCCGTCCATTTCATACTATCCAGCCCGCTCTTGCACAACTTGCAGATGGTCGAATCATGCCATACGGCACCATGGGCGGTGAAGGACAGCCACAAACACAGGCAATGATTTTTTCTCGCCACGCAATGCATAACATGCCGCTGCAAGAAACAATCAGTGCACCACGTTGGTTGCTTGGCCGCACATGGGGAAGTGAAGCAACGAATTTAAGGATAGAAAACCGGATACCGGAGGACAGTATCAAAGAGTTGCGCTCGCGCGGTCACGACATCGAACTGGTGGGTGGCTTTGAAGACATCATGGGCCATGCCGGTGCATTGGTATTGCATCCGGACGGCCTAATAGAAGCAGCATCTGATCCGCGCAGTGATGGAATCGCTGCTACACATTAATCCTTAACGATGAACAATTGCAGTACGCAATACTGAATACCGGGTACTGAATATCGGGTACCGGGTACTGGGTACTGGGTACTGGATACTGAATACAGGGTACCGAGTACTGGGTACTGGGTACTGGGTACTGGGTACTGGGTACTGGGTACTGGGTACTGGGTACCCAATTGTGACATATTGCATCTAAAAGATTGGAATGTAGTCGTTATGCCTTATGTTATTGGTTCATCAAAGAAACTAAGGTGGTTTTAAGCAGACATGTCCATAGACGAAAAAAAACGCAACACAATGAAAGCCATGGTTGCTGCGACGGCTGCAGTTGCTGTTCCAGGAATCGCTGGCGCAGCCCTTCTAAAAAAGAACACATTAACTACCGCAGCAGCTGTACAGACGGATTCAACCATTGCATTACGTGGAACGGGTCTGAAAATTTCATTAGCTCACCGTTATAACATAGGATCAACAGCGGGTTCGCGAACTGTCGTGATCACCAATACATCCGACAATCCTGTGACCTTGTCTCACGTCTATCCTGGCATCGTAAGAACAGAAGATGGGAGCTACGATATAAATTCCCTATTAGCCAATGGCCCCAGAGTTTTTGAACCTCAGCAACCCTATTTGCTGCAAGTTGAAAGGCTGTCTGCGCAATTAACCGAACGCCAAGTACCCACCAACACAGGAATACAACAAACAGTCACCGTTAACACAGCAAACCCAGCGATCAATGGCGGACCCGAAGTGTTTACTACACGGACAATGTATAGCTAAGTTGTTTGTAACTGGTATTAGCTCGAACAAGTACGGCTTCTGAAGACCAGATGCATTAATGGCTTATTTATTTTGGACCAAATAAGCTGACGTTCGCTTGCGCTTACGTCAGCTTATTTGCGATCGTTAATAGAATTTTAATGGACGACTACAAACTCTTTTATAGGGTATTGTTTGCTTATAAATTATTGTTTGGATTTGATGCTAAGTGGCGTACCAGATTGTTGTTAATCTCATCTTTGCAATAACA
>CALHRQ010000270.1 GCA_938038175.1 uncultured Granulosicoccaceae bacterium
GGGCGCATAGGTAAGCCATCTGATATTGCAAGAGCCGTGAGTTTTTTGGTAGCAGACGATGCAAGCTATATGACGGGTACAGAGATTTCAGTTAACGGTGGCTTGTTTATGCATTAGCCACAGACAGCCTTATCAAGCTTGCCAAAGTTCAATACGCATGCGCCGGCTGCGACAAAATTAAAAAGGCTTTCAAAAGGGCTGGATTAAAACGTTTATCAAATTACGCAGTAAAAACCGGCTTGAACAAAGCCAGCACTGCCTCATGTAATTGAGCGGTACCTGCTGCGAGCACCGATGTGGTTTCCAGCGACACAGGTGCTCCGGATAAATCAGTGATAACGCCACCCGCTTCTCTGACGGCAACCGTCAGTGCCGCTATGTCCAGTATATTGACATCAGATTCGATAATCAGATCTGTTTGGCCACAACACAACTGATGATAGTGACAAAAATCACCGTAACCACGCACACGTTTCACCTTTTGCAACAGTTCGCCATAAACCAGCCAAGCTTCCTGATTTGCTGCCAGGCGTGTCAAATTACCTGAAGACAAAAACACGTCTTTTAACGCTGTAATGTCACGCGTATGCACTTGCTGATTATTCAACCATGCACCCTGCCCCAAAACGGCCGACAAACGTTGTTTGTAATCAGGTGCATTTGAGACACCCACACAGAGCTGGTTTTCACTAAGCAGTGCTATTTGAGTGGAATAAAAAGGCATGTTACGGATAAAGCTTTTTGTACCATCGATTGGGTCAACCAGCCACAGCGGTGTTTGTGATCCTGCAGAAATTGCTGCATGACGACCAGTTTCTTCACCATAAAAAGCAGCTTCAGGCAGGTGCTTGTTTAACACCGCCAGGATAGCTTTTTCGGTGGCAATATCGACCTCTGTAACCGGGCTGTCATCTGCCTTGTACCGCACTTGCCAGCCACCAGACGATAAGTGCTCAGCGATCACTTTTTCAGCAGCATCAGCGGCTTTATTTGCTGCGTCCAGAGCTTTTTTGTTGTCAATAATCATGGCTGGAGATTATACGTCAATACATTTTCGGTTCGACGTTTAAGTCACATTAACGGCATTTATTTCTGCCGTATTTTTTGCGTGTGCAAGCACGTCCACCAAGCCATCCGGAAGCATTAGTGATAACCAAAGCCATCTACTTCGGACTTTTCAATCATTAGCCGCTAGACTATCGCTCCACGCCGCAATCCATCCTCATGAACAAGTTAAATCCACAACAGAAAGCCGCTGTATTGCACACCGATACGCCCGTATTAGTCCTTGCTGGTGCCGGCAGTGGAAAAACCGGAGTGATCACGGAAAAGATTGCCTACCTGATCAATACCAAGCAATATGCGCCCAGTTCTATCATCGCAGTAACGTTTACCAACAAAGCCGCTAATGAAATGCGCCAGCGCCTGAAAGGTATGCTGGATTCAAAAGCCATACGAGGCCTTTCAATCTCTACTTTTCACCGGCTTGGCCTCACTATGTTGCAACGCGATGGTGAGGCAATTGGCTTACGCAAGGGCTTTACCATTCTTGACCAGACCGATTCGCTCTCTGCTCTGCGCGACATCATTTCTGAACAAAACAGTGCCATGGAGGATCGCACGGCGCAAAATTTTATTTCAACCTGGAAGAATGGTTTTATTTCCCCAGAACAGGCGTTAGCACAATCAACAGATGATCAGACTCGTGTGGCAGCTTTACTGTACGCCCAATACAACACGCTCTTACGCTCGTGTAACTCAGTTGACTTTGATGACCTAATTGGTCTTCCAGTCACACTGCTGCGTGAGAACCCAGAAATTCAACAACGCTGGATGGGCAAAACCCGGCATCTGCTCGTCGATGAATATCAGGACACCAACGCTGCTCAATACGAGTTGATGCGTTTGTTAGTGGATAAATTCGGTGCAATGACGGCGGTTGGCGATGACGATCAGTCAATCTATTCGTGGCGTGGCGCCAGACCTGAAAACATCATGGCTTTAAAAGAAGATTACCCCAACCTTCAGGTCATAAAACTTGAGCAAAACTATCGTTCCAGCCAACGTATACTGCGTTGCGCCAATGAAGTGATTGCCAATAACAATCATGTGTTTGAGAAAAAACTTTGGAGTGCACTAGGCATTGGAGATGAGCTGCGCATTTCAGTGTGTCGACATGGTATCGATGAAGCAGAATGGGTCGTGGCAGAAATCATGACTCGGCATTTCCAACGCGGCACTCCCTTTTCAGATTTCGCTATTTTGTATCGCAGTAACTTCCAGTCGCGTGTTTTCGAACAAGCCTTGCGCAGTAAGCAAATCCCCTATTCGATCAGTGGTGGCAGCTCGTTTTTTGATCGCGCTGAAATTAAAGATATGCTGGCTTACCTGAAGCTGTTGGTAAACCCAGACGATGACACAGCATTCTTACGTTGCATTAATACTCCAAAGCGTGAAATTGGTCCAAGCACATTGACTAAACTTGGTGCGCATGCCAAAACTCGCAAGGTAACTTTGTTTGCAGCCTGTCATGATCTCGGTCTTGAAACAGTGTTAAGCGGGAAGGCACTACACCGTTTACAACGCTTTGCAAATTGGATGACACTCACGGCTGACAATGCTGAGCGCGGCGATACCAGGGCCGTGGTGCGAGGGCTCTTTAACGATATGGATTATCACGGCTGGCTTGAGCGACAAGCCGATACGCCAAAACAGGCAGAGCGTGCACTGGAAAACGCTGAAGAATTTCTTGGCTGGCTGGCACGTTTGCTAAAAGATGAAAACGGCCAGGACACCAGCCTGGTTGATGCAGTGGTAAGCCTTTCATTACAAGACATGCTATCGCGTCAGGACAAAGAGACTGAAAACAACGAGGTGCAGCTGATGACCTTACATGCAGCCAAAGGCCTGGAATTTCCGCACGTATTTATGGTCGGTATGGAAGAGGAGATTCTGCCGCACCGTAACAGCCTGGACGATAATGCCCTCGAGGAGGAGCGCAGGTTGACTTATGTTGGTATGACTCGGGCTCGACATACACTGACCTTTACTCGTGCGCGATCGCGTCAGAAGTATGGCGAAGCAATGACGTGCGAAGCCAGCCGCTTTCTCGAGGAATTACCGGCGGACGATGTGATCCATCTGGGAGAGCTGGATGGCGATAATTCTGAACAACGGCGTGATTCGGGTAAACAGGCACTGGCAGGGCTGATGGCCATGCTTTCAGACGATTAATAGCCGCTATCATAACTATTCCACTTTAGGTTATCTGCAAATTCGGCATGCGCCTTGAAAAGGAATTTTCATAGCATATGTTTGCTGATACCTCGTGACCAACTGACAGGTTCCGCAATGACAATTGAAAATAACGATACAGAAAACGAAGCACCCATTGTCCTGGACTCCGAAGAGGATGAGGTAGAGGAATCAGAGCCATCCAATGAAGATACCCCAAAAACGGGTTTGATCCTGCCAGATCAGAACCTGCCAGACCACCTGTTGCTACTGCCTATTTTTGAACGGCCGTTTTTTCCAGCTCAGGTACAGCCCCTGGTTATTGACGAGGAACCCTGGCAGGAAACTTTCGCCTCACTGGCCAAAATGAAAAATTCCATGCTGGGTTTGTGTTACGCAGGTGATCAAGAGTCTGCACATGTAGAAGCAGATCAGTTCGAAAAAATAGGTTGCGTGGTAAAGCTGCATAACGTTGTTAGCGGCAACGGAAAAATACAGTTTATTGCACAAGGTCTGCAACGCTTCCAACGAAAAGACTGGATTAGCGACGAGCCGCCTTTTGCTGCAAAAGTGGTTTATCCACCAGAAAAAATTGTCAAAACACCGGAGATTAAAGCCTATGCCATGGCTTTGATTCAGTCGATTAAAGAGCTCATACCGCTTAATCCACTCTATAACGAAGAGCTTAAGAACTTTCTTAACCACTTTAATTTAAATGAGCCGTCCCCTCTTGCAGATTTTGCAGCGGCCATCACCACAGCCACCGGGCCTGACCTGCAAGTTATCCTGAATACGATCAAACTGCAGAAGCGTATGGAAAAAGTGCTACTTCTATTGCAGAAAGAACTGGAAGTCGCACGCCTGCAAAGCGAAATTCGTTCTGAAGTAGAACAGAAAATGTCAAAGCATCAGCGCGAATTCTTTTTGCGCGAAGAGCTTAAGGTGATTCAGCGCGAATTAGGCATTGCAAAAGATGATAAAACGTCAGATATAGAACAGTTTAAGTTGCGCATGGAAAAGTGCGCTCCACCAGAGCATGTTGAGAAGCGATTCGCCGACGAAATAAAGAAAATGTCAGTGCTTGAAACCGGCTCGCCTGAATACGGTGTAACGCGTAACTATGTTGATTGGCTCAGTAGCGTGCCATGGGGTATGTATTCCAAAGACCGTTTCAGCCTAAGAAATGCACGTACCGTACTAAACCGAGACCATGCCGGACTTGCTGATATTAAAGATCGGATACTCGAATTTTTAGCCATGGGCGCGTTCCGAGGTGAGGTCAGTGGTTCGATCCTGTTATTCGTTGGCCCGCCAGGCGTCGGTAAAACGTCGATTGGTAAATCTATCGCCGAAAGCCTTGGACGTAAATTTTATCGTTTTAGTGTTGGTGGCATGCGCGATGAAGCCGAAATAAAGGGACACAGGCGCACCTACATTGGTGCGATGCCAGGAAAACTGGTGCAAGCACTAAAAGATGTCGATGTCAGCAACCCGGTCATCATGCTCGATGAGATCGACAAGATGGGCCAGTCCTATCAGGGTGACCCGGCATCTGCCATGCTCGAAGTACTGGACCCTGAACAAAACAGCGAATTTCTCGATCACTATCTTGACTTAAGGATCGATCTATCCAAAGTGCTTTTTATCTGTACCGCTAATCAGCTCGACACCATTCCACGCCCTTTGCTCGACCGAATGGATGTAATCAGGCTTGGTGGTTATATAACAGAAGAAAAGATGGACATCGCCATTAAGCATTTATGGCCTCGCCTGCTGGAGCGCAACAAGGTCGGTAAGAGTCAGGTCAAGATCAGTGCCTCTGCAATGCGCACATTAATCGAAGGTTATGCACGTGAAGCTGGCGTACGTAACCTTGAAAAATTACTCAATAAAATGCTGCGCAAGAGTATTGTAAAACTGCTGGGTGGCAAGGTGAAAAATGTCAGCATCAGTGGTAAGAACCTGCAAGACTTTGTTGGCGAACCACCGTTTAAAAACGAGCGCAGACTCAGTGGTGTAGGTATTGTTACCGGCCTTGCATGGACGGCCATGGGCGGCGCAACACTCCCGATTGAAGCAACTCGGGTGCACGGTAAAGACCGTAAATTACACACGACCGGACAACTGGGCAACGTCATGATCGAATCAGCGCAAATTGCCCACAGCTTTGTGACGACCAATAGTGATCGATACAAAGTCAGGGATGATTACTTTATGAAAAACGCTTTGCACCTGCACGTTCCCGAAGGCGCGACTCCTAAAGATGGCCCAAGTGCTGGTATCAGTATGACAACAGCACTGCTGTCTCTGGCTCTGAAAAAACCAGTACCCAAGGCATTCGCCATGACCGGTGAAATAACACTGACAGGAGAAGTACTGCCAGTCGGTGGTATTCGCGAAAAGCTGATCGCAGCCAGGCGCGTTGGTGTAAAAAAAGTGATACTACCTGAAGCTAACCAAAGCGATGTAAACGAATTACCAAAGCACATCACAACGGGTATAAAAATTAATTTTGCCAGCCATTATGATGATGTTTACAAGCTGATATTCTGATTTACCGATTCAAAACCGATTGTTGATAAAGGGTTATGTATTAAGGAACACCGATTGCAGATGGCGGTTTGTAGCTGGAAAGGCTAATGAA
>CALHRQ010000271.1 GCA_938038175.1 uncultured Granulosicoccaceae bacterium
TGGGATGGCCGCCATACCACCATAAGCAATACGAGCATCTGTAACAATTCCATTACTTAGCGATAGATTAAATACCGCGCAGACCGCGGAAATATCATCATCATAACGTTTGCTTATTTTGTACGCTGCAAAGTGACTGGCAGAGCGCGGTATCGAAATTGATTTTAAAAACTCGCCCTCTTGCAGCAGCGTGGCTTTATAAGAGATATAAAACGAATCGATAGGCATTTGCCGTATCGTATCCGCTCTTTGTAATTCCAACACTGCACCCAAAGCCTGCAGTAGTGGTGGTAAATCACCTACCGGTGATGCATTGATAATATTGCCACCGATGGTCGCCTGATTACGCACCTGTTCTGAACCGAAGCGATGCAATAATTCATGGCTGCCAGGTATAAAGTCAGACACTATTTGAAGGCAACGTGTTACGGAAACAGCCGCCCCTAAAACAAGGTGCGAGTCAGTTTGTTTAACAACCATCATTTCCGGAACTGATTTGATATATAAAAGTGTGTCGATATCGTTCAGCCGCTGCGTGACTTCAAGCGCCAGATCCGTTCCACCAGCAAGCATGTGTGCATTTGGGTAAGTGATTCGCATATCACTCAGTTGACGCAAATTCGCTGGATACAAAAATCCGGGTTGCATTGGTAGTTTGAGCTTCAACTGCTGAAGTTGCTCTACTGTGCTTTTTGTATTTTGGCTAAAACCATCATCGAAGTTGGTTGCCACACCTTGCCGCATGGCTTTGATCGCTGCGCGCAGGATAGGTGCATAGCCCGTACAGCGACACAAGTTTCCACCGAGAAACTGCTCCGCCCGCTGATGTAACGCTTGAGTATTTTTAGCCCTCGCATACGCTTGTGCTTGTGGGCAGTGATACAAAGCAAATAATGACAGGATAAAACCAGGCGTACAAAAACCACATTGTGCCCCATGCTCGTCAACCATAGCTTGCTGAACTGGGTGTAACTGATCATCTGTCGCAAGCTGTTCAACCGTAATAAGCTGTGCACCCTGCAAAGCGCCTGCAAACGTAATGCAGCTGTTGACCGATTCATAAATCAACCTATTCGAATATTTATTCGGCGGGTTGTTTTGCGAACTTTCTTGTGTGTTGTTCTGGGTGTTGTTCTGCGAATTTTTTGACTGTGGGTTCTGCGGCTCATTCAGTGATGACGTTCGCCCATCCAGATCAGAAAGGCGCACTACTACCACACTACAAGCACCACAATCACCCGACGCACAGCCCTCCTTGGTGCCGGTTTGTCGCGCTTTTAACCTGAGCCAGTCGAGTACAGTGATATCGGCGCGCTCATTGTGCAACGAAACAACATCACCCTTAAATAGAAATCGAATCATGCCGTGCTTGAATCCGGTGTATCGATAAACAAATCTGTTTTACTGAATGTAGTCACGTCCACAAGCCCCACATCAGATATTCGTAAGGCCGGTATTACCACTAAAGCCAATAAAGAATGTTGCATATAAGCATTGTTCAGGGTGCAACCGCAGCGCACCATTGCTTCAACCATGTTCTGAGCTTTTTCAGCAACAATTTCAGCACGCTCGTCTGACATCAGACCAGCGATAGGCAGCTCGACCATAGCGCTCTCTTGTCCCTGTTCAATAACGACAACACCACCACCCACTTCAGCCAGACGATTTGCGGCAATGGCCATACTATCCTGATCTGTACCCACGACAATCATGTGATGCGCATCATGCGCAACGGTAGATGCAACCGCACACGGCTTACTATAACCAAAACCTGAAACAAAAGCGTTTGTCACTGCCCCCGTAGCATGATGCCGTTCCACCAGTGCAATCTGACACACATCATTTGACGCATCGCCGAGAACCAACCCATCTTTAACGGGCAAATCAAATTCGAGTGCGCGAGTGGGTGCCTGATTCTCAACCACACCGATAACACGTGTACGTATGGCACTGCCATCATATTGCTCAGGTGCAGCAATGTTAAAGTCATCTGCCGCCAGCATTTTTCCAAGGTGTACTGTATTGCGGGCATGTTCAGGATATCTGGCCGCCGGTATATCAGCCTTAAGCACCCCCTCACCCGCAAGCTCTACACCACCTGCAAAAACCTGCTCGATTGGCAAGTCCACCAGTGAGCTACTTATAATGAGGTCGGCGCGTCGACCAGGGGTGATCGAACCAAGCTCGCGCTCAAGACCAAAATGCTGTGCTGTATTTAAGGTAGCCATCTGAATGGCAGTCATTGGCTTTAAACCTTGAGCAATGGCATGCCTGACCACGCGGTTCATATGACCCTCACGAATAAGCGTGCCAGAGTGGCTGTCATCGGTACATAGAATAAAGTGACGCGAATCAAGGCCAGATTCTGTGATCGCTTTGACCTGGCTTGCCACGTCATACCAGGCTGAACCCAATCGCAGCATAGCTCGCATACCTTGCCTTACCCGAGCAATGGCGTCCTCAACACAAGTCCCTTCATGGTCATCTGCAGGACCGCCCGCAACATAAGCATGAAACGGTACGCCCAGATCAGGAGAGGCATAGTGGCCACCAACAGTTTTACCCGCACACATAGTGGCTGCAATTTCACCAAGCATGGTGGCATCCCCCGCAGCAACACCCGGAAAATTCATGACCTCACCTAGACCAATTATGTTCGGCCACTGCATGGCCTCGACCACATCGGCAACGCCCAACTCAGCTCCCGCATGTTCAAGGCCCGGGGCCGATGGCACACAGCTGGGCATCTGCACAAACACATTGATAGGCAATTGCATGGCTTCGTCATGCATCAGCTTGATCCCAGGCATACCCAGCACATTGCCGATTTCGTGCGGGTCGATAAACATGCTGGTGGTGCCATGCGGGATAACGGCTCGGGCGAATTCCGTCACAGTCACCATGCCACTTTCGACATGCATATGTGCATCACAAAGCCCAGGGATCAGGTATCGTCCAGTGGCATCGACAATGCGGGTGTTCTCGCCGACACAATGGCTGGCATCGGGCCCAACATAGGCAAAGCGCCCGGCGGCAATGGCGATATCTGTACCGTCTATTATTTCACCAGAGTGCACATTGACCCAAAGTCCATTGCGTATGAGCACATCGCAAGCGGCGCGGCCACTGGCCACATCCACCAATTGTGGGACACATTCGGACCATGATTGCGGTGTTTTCATGATATTGGCCTTCTTTTTGTGCGGCTGGCCGGAATCCTGCACCAGACTCCATGCCTTTTGAATGCTTTTGTTAGGTATAATGGGGAGTTCGCTTACAGGCTATTCGCCCACATCACCCCAATGCCATTACCGGCGCCCTACTGGCGCTTCAGGAAAGTTCGTTGATCCAGAAATTACGTAATATCGCCATCATAGCTCATGTTGACCACGGCAAAACAACGCTGGTTGATAAGCTTTTGCAGCAATCAGGCACACTAGACTCGAGGCTTGAGCCCACCGAGCGCCTGATGGACTCCAACGCCATCGAAAAAGAGCGTGGTATCACGATTCTGGCAAAGAACACGGCAATTAAATGGAACGACTACCGTATTAATATTGTAGACACCCCTGGGCACGCCGATTTTGGCGGCGAGGTAGAACGTGTTCTCAGTATGGTGGATTCGGTTCTACTGTTGGTTGATGCTGCTGAAGGCCCTATGCCGCAAACCCGCTTCGTAACTCAAAAGGCGTTTGCGATGGGATTTCGCCCCATTGTTGTTATCAACAAAATTGACCGTGAAGGTGCCCGCCCTGACTGGGCTCTGGATCAGACTTTCGAACTCTTCGACAATCTTGGAGCGACAGACGAGCAGCTCGATTTCCCGGTTATTTATGCTTCTGCAATTAACGGCTTTGCCGGTGTAGATCCATCCGTGTCCGAAGGAGATATGACACCGTTGTTCGAAACCATTATCGATGAGGTACCAGCACCAGATGTTGATACCGATGGCCCCTTGCAGATGCAGATTTCATCACTGGACTACAACAGCTACGTCGGCGTTATTGGTATTGCTCGAATCAAGCGTGGCCAGCTACGCCCCAACCAGCAGGTTAAGGTGATTGATACTGAAGCCGGGCAACGCTCTGCCAAAGTATTACAAGTATTGGGCTTTCATGGCCTTGAACGTATCGAAACCGATATGGCCGAAGCCGGTGATATTGTGTGTATTACTGGTATCGATAAGTTACACATTTCTGACACGCTGTGCGACCCGGCTGCTGTTGAAGCACTACCACCGTTGTCAGTTGATGAGCCTACTATCAGCATGTTATTCCAACCGAATTCATCACCGTTTGCTGGTAAAGAAGGCAAGTACGTCACCAGCCGCAATATCTGGGATCGGTTGCAGACTGAGTTATTGCACAACGTAGCCTTACGCGTTGAACGCACTGAAATGAGTGAGACATTCAAAGTCTCGGGTCGAGGTGAACTGCATCTGTCGGTATTAATTGAAAACATGCGCCGTGAAGGTTACGAACTTGGTGTAAGCCGGCCTGTGGTCATCACACGCGAAGTGGATGGCAAAGTCGAAGAGCCATATGAACAAATCACCATTGATGTAGAAGAACAACATCAAGGTACGATCATGGAAAAAATGGGTGAGCGCCGTGCTGAGCTTAAAGATATGGTGCCTGATGGTAAGGGGCGAGTCCGGCTCGATTATATTGCGCCTGCTCGAGGCATGATCGGCTTTAGAACCGAATTTTTAACCGCAACGTCTGGCTCAGGACTCATCTACAGTGTGTTTGATCACTATGGCCCGAGACTGGATTTTACTATCGGCCAACGCCGTAACGGTGTATTGATTTCTAACGGCACTGGTAAAGCGCTTGGCTTTGCTCTGTGGAATCTACAAGAACGTGGCAGGCTTATTACCGCCGCCAACGACATTGTGTACGAAGGCCAGGTTGTCGGCATCCACTCAAGAGATAACGACCTTACCGTTAACGTCTTAAAAGGCAAACAGCTCACTAACGTTCGCGCCTCTGGTACGGATGAAAACATTCAGCTAACACCGCCTATCTTGATGACACTCGAACAGGCACTAGAATTTATTGATGATGATGAGCTGGTTGAAGTGACGCCGGATAATATTCGTATCCGTAAAAAGCACTTGACTGAGAGTGAACGCAAGCGGCATTCGCGTGCAGCTAAGGCCAGCTAGCTGTTTAGCTGTTTAGCTCATTATTTTAAGCGCGCAATAAGGTACAAGATTAAAAGCCAGAATTACCAACTTGTAGTTTGCGAGAAAACTAAAATAATGAGCGTCTAGTTCATCGGGGTTCATTCTAAAAAGCTTGCTGTGGATATTGCTGGCTGGACTCTTAAATATCGCCAGCATTATAGTCAGGTATGTAAGCATGGCTATATTAATAATCGTGCACCAGCCGAGAAAGGTTGTGAGACTGCTTAGATGTATAAGTTCAGATGACATCTGACAGTTACCGGTTTTAACCGAGTGACT